>CALBKQ010000162.1 GCA_937895645.1 uncultured Clostridia bacterium | reverse complement strand
AAATCTTAAGCAGGGCTACAACGGTGACCTTACTTCAAAACAGGCAGGTTCAGTTGGCGGTCAAATGGTTAAAAAGATGATTAAGTCATACGAAGAAAATATGAAATAACCTATCTTTTGGATTAAAAGAGCCCGACGGGAATACCTGTCGGGTTCTGTTTTTAAGACTAAAAATAAATTGAAAAATATTCAAAAAAACTATTGGAAAATATAACATAATGTTATATAATATATTAAATATTATCATTATAAGGGGAGGTAGGCGTTTTGGCTTCAAAATATTCTGTTTCTTTAGAGAAAATCATAAACGAATTTGGTCTTGAAACAATATATTTACCGTGTGACGCATCTGAACTTTCAATTACTTCTCAGGAGGTTAACAGACCTGGACTTTTACTTGCAGGTAATGATAAATATTTTGACCCTGCAAGAGTACAGTATCTTGGTTTTTCAGAGTTCGAGTTTGTAAAATCATTTACAAAAGAAGAACAACTTCAGTGTATGGACAGACTTTTCAGCAAAAAACCATCAGTTGTAATTATCACAAGAAGTATGGAACCGCTTGAAGGAATGGTTGAGGCTGCTCAAAAATATAAAGTTCCGATTTTAAGAACCGCCGAAGCAACGTCTGCAAGTATGTCAACGCTTATCTACTTCCTTGGTACAGCACTTGCACCTCGCATTACCCGTCACGGTGTGCTTGTTGAAGTTTATGGCGAAGGTGTTCTTATTGTAGGTGACAGTGGTGTAGGTAAAAGTGAAACAGCTATTGAGCTTATCAAACGTGGTCACCGTCTTATTGCCGATGACGCTGTTGAAATTAGAAAAGCATCAGCAAAAACACTTGTAGGCTCGGCACCTGATAACATTCGTCATTTTATTGAACTTCGAGGAATAGGAATTATTAACGCACGTCGTATTTTTGGTATGGGTGCTGTTAAACTTACTGAAAAAATCAATATGGTTATTCAGTTAGAGCCTTGGGACAGTTCAAAAGTATACGACCGTATGGGACTTGATAATGAATACATAACCATTATGGATGTTAAAATTCCATTGACAGTTGTTCCTGTTAAGCCTGGTCGAAATCTTGCAGTTATTATTGAGTGTGCTGCAATGAACAACAGACAGAAGAAAATGGGATATAACGCTGCTCGTGAACTTCTTCATCATCTTGGTATGGATGAGGGTTATGAGCCAAAAGCAAAAGAAATTGATATCTGGCAGAATTATTAATTGAGAGAGGGTATTTGAGTGTATAACGAAATTGCATTATTTGCTGAAAAATGTGGTGCAACGGTAATTAAAGATGCACCTATGAAAAAATATACAAGTTTCAGATGTGGCGGTAATGCAAGTGTTCTCATTATACCCAATTCAGTTAATTGCCTAAAAAAAATAATTGATTTTTGTAATTCGCAGAGCATAAAACCTTTGATTATCGGTAATGGCTCAAATCTTTTGGTAACTGATAAAGGTATTAATGGTGTTGTTATAAAAATCGGCTCGGACATTTCAAAAATCGAATTGCTTGATGAAACAACAATCATTTGTGAAGCAGGGGCATCACTTAAATCTCTTTGTGTGTTTGCTCTTGAAAACTCACTTTCAGGTCTTGAATTCGCTTTTGGTATTCCCGGTACTCTCGGCGGTGCAGTTTATATGAATGCAGGCGCTTATGGTGGCGAAATGAAAGATGTTCTTGTTTCTGTTGCTCATATTGATTCAGATGGCAATCTTGGTGAGTTATTACAAAATGACCTAAATTTAAGATATCGTGGCAGTGCTTATACTGATAACAATTTCACAATAGTATCTGCAGTTCTCAGACTTAAAAAGGCTGATAAGAAAGATATTAAAGAGGCTATGGATGATAAACTCCAAAAGAGAAAAGATAAGCAACCTCTTGAATATGGTAGTGCGGGTAGTACATTCAAACGACCTGAAGGCTATTTCGCCGGGGCGTTGATTGAACAAAGTGGACTTAAAGGCTATACCGTAGGTGGTGCGCAAGTCAGCGAAAAACACGCAGGTTTTGTAATAAATAAAAATAACGCAACATCAACCGATGTTATAAACCTTATTCATGATGTTCAGAAAATCGTATATGAAAAGCATGGCGTAATGCTTGAAACAGAAGTTAAAATTATAGGGGAGTGAGTTAAATTGCAACTTGTTATTGTAACAGGTATGTCTGGTGCAGGTAAATCAAGAGTTATTGATAATCTTGAAGATATCGGATTTTTCTGCGTTGATAATATGACACCAAAACTTATTCCTACATTTGTACAACTTCTTAAAGATTCTGCAGAAGTTCGCGAAAAGGTTGCAATTGTTGCAGATATTCGTCTTGGTGGTTCATTTTCGCATCTTTTTAACGCTGTTGAAGAGTTAAAAACAATGGATTGCAACTATAAAGTTCTTTTTATTGACGCTGATAATGATGTTATTTTAAGACGCTATCAGGAAACTCGCAGAAAGCATCCGTTGCTCAATTATGATGATTCACATACTTTACAGGATATCATTGTTAAAGAGCGTGAAATACTTAAAAAAGCAAGAGATATTGCAGATTATGTAATTGACACTTCTCTCATATCTCCTGCACAGTTAAAAGAACGTGTTGCAAAACTCTTTGTGGAAGATATTTCAGCTACACTTAAAATAAACGTTGTGTCATTCGGATTTAAGTATGGTACACCAAAAGATTCTGATTTGGTGTTTGACGTGCGCTGCTTGCCAAATCCGTTTTATGTTCCAGAACTTAAATATCATACAGGTTTAGAAAAGCCTGTGCGTGATTATGTTATGAGTTTTGAAGAAGCCAAAGGTTTAGAGCCAAAATTACTGGACCTTGTTAATTATCTTGTTCCTCTTTACAGAACAGAGGGTAAAAGCCAGTTAACAATTTCAGTAGGTTGCACAGGAGGTAAGCATCGTTCGGTAGTTTTTGCAGAAATTATATATAACTCGATTAAGGAAAAAGGTTTCAGTGCCTCAGTTTATCATAGAGATATTACAAGATAAAGGATTTTTAATATGTCATTTTCAGTAAATGTAAAAAATGAAATATTAAGTGCAGAACTTGAAAACAATTGTTGTCGTCACGCTTTTGCGTACGGAATGATGCTTTTTTCAAGAGCCTTTTCATCTTATGATATGTCTATACTTACTGAAAACAGTGGAGTTGCAGAAAAATATCTTGAATTAACAAAGTCTGTTTGTGGTGTAAAACCTCATTTGGTTAAAACAGAAGCAGGCAAATTCAAGGTTGAAATTACAGGAAAAGATGACCGCTTAAAAGTACTTGAAACGTTTGGATATGATAAAAAAAGTGGTGCATTAAGACTTAATTGGAGCAATTTCTCTGATGAATGTTGCAAAACTGCATTCTTAAAAGGCGTTTTTCTGACTTGTGGTACAATAAACGACCCAAATAAAAATTATCACATGGAATTTGTTGTGCCGTATCTTAATTTAAGTCGCGACCTTAAATTGTTTATAAATGATTATGACCAGTTGTCAGTTGAGCCTAAAAGTATTGTAAGAAACTCAAACCATGTTATTTATTTCAAAGATAGTGAAGCCATTGAAGATTTATTAACCGTAATGGGTGCGGTAAATTCTTCGTTAGAAATAATGGGCGTTAAAATGTATAAAGATATGCGTAATAATGTAAATCGCAAACTGAATTTTGAAAATGCAAATCTTGATAAGACGATTGATGCGTCTTCAAAACAAATTGATGCTATTTTACATATAAAAAAGACAGTAGGACTTTCATATTTGTCTGATGACCTTCGTGAAGTTGCAGAGTTACGAATTGAAAATCCTGATATGTCTTTGCGTGAACTTGGTAGCCTTTTAAGTGCACCGATTTCCCGTTCAGGTGTAAACCACAGACTTGTAAAAATTTGTAATATTGCTAAACAGATAAAATAGTTACAGGAATTTAAGGGTGATAAAGATGAGAAAAGCAGAGGATTTTTTAATTTCATTTGAAACATCAGAATATGCAGAAAAAGACGGAAAAAAATCATGGCGTTTTGTCTATGATTGGCTTGATTCTTTAATATATGCAATTATTTTAATCCTTATTATATTTGCGTTCTTTTTCAGAGTTGTAGGTGTAAATGGCGATTCAATGAATCCTACACTCAAAAGTGGTGACTGGCTTACAGTCAGTGCAATTACAAATGAAGTTGAGACAGGTGATATTGTAGTTATTACACAACCTAATTCACTTAACGAACCACTTATTAAACGAGTTATTGCCAAGGGTGGTGACACAATCAATATTGATTTTATTGAGGGCGTTGTTACTGTTAATGGCATAACTTTATATGAACCATATATTGCTGAAACAACCGAAGTTATGGGCGATTATGTTTATCCGTTAGAAATTCCTGAAGGCTATATTTTTGTGATGGGTGACAATAGAAATGAGTCTCTTGACAGCCGTTTCAGAACAATAGGACTTGTTGATGAACGTTATGTTTTAGGTGTTGCTAACGCGAGAATTTTCCCATTTGGTGATTGGAATATAAATGATGAAAAATAAAGACAAAAAAATTGAAACAATTTACGAAATAGCATCTATATTACTGTCTGCTGTATTAGCAGTCGGTATTATATTTACATTCTTTTTTAAGGTGTCAACCGTTTCAGGTAAGTCAATGGAAAGCACATTGCAAAATGGTGACAATCTACTGATAACATCAATTACACCAGAAATCAAGCCTGGTGATGTAGTGGTTGTTTCTCAACCTAACGGTTATGAAAAAGTCCTTATTAAAAGAGTTGTGGCAGTTGGTGGTCAAACTGTTTCTTTTGATAGCAAAACAGGTAAAACAATAGTAAATGGCAAAATTATTGATGAACCATATACTAAAGAAAAAGCTGATTATACGTATGCGATGACTAAAACATACTTTGTTCCTGAAGGTAAGCTATTTGTAATGGGTGACAATCGTAATTATTCGGCGGATAGTCGTGATGTAATGGTAGGAATGATTGACGAAGATTATGTTATGGGTAAAGTAATATACAGATTAGGTGATACTGAATTATTTAATTCAGAATTAAAGGAGTCAAAAAATGGCTGATAATCAAAAACAGATTGTTCAATGGTTTCCTGGCCATATGGCAAAAACCCGTCGACTAATAAAAGAAAGCTTGTCTCTTGTTGATGGTGTTACAGAAATTATTGACGCAAGAATACCATACAGTAGTTCTAATCCTGAATTAGAAGAATTAATCAACAATAAACCTAGAATTGTACTACTTAATAAGTGTGATTTGGCAGATAAAGATACCACAAATCAATGGGTTGATTATTACAAGAAAAAAGGTGTCCGTGCAATACCTGTTGACTGTCGTACAGGTAAGGGACTTAACAATTATATTGTTGCAGTTCGTGAAGTTCTTAAAGATGTTATAAAGAAGAATGAAGACAGAGGAATGCCTGGTAAAGCATTACGAATTATGGTTGTGGGCATACCTAACACTGGTAAGTCATCATTTATTAACAGAATGGCAGGTGCTGTAAAAGCAAAAGTTGCCGATAAAGCAGGTGTTACAAGACATAATCAGTGGTTTGCAATCGGTAATGGAATTGAACTTCTTGATACACCTGGTGTTTTGTGGCCTAAATTTGATGACCCACAGGTAGGGGATAGACTTGCGTTTATCGGTTCAGTCAAAGATGAAATACTTGATGCTGAAACTCTTGCAATCAGACTTTTAGAAGTAATGAAAAATGATTACCCTGAAAGACTTGCAGAAAGATATAAAATTGCAGATTTTACCCAAAAAGAACCTTGGGAAGTCCTTGAAATGATTGGTAAGAAACGCGGTATGATGATTAAAGGTGGAGAAATTGACTATGAAAGAGCGTCGGTAATGTTGCTTGACGAATATCGTGGTGGTAGATTAGGTACAATTTCTCTAGAAAAACCGGAGTAGGATATGGATTATTTATATGAAGAAAACGCCATAAAAGCAGGTTATAAATTAGTTTGTGGTATTGATGAGGCAGGTCGTGGACCATTGGCGGGTCCTGTACACGCTGCTGCTGTAATTTTACCATTAGGTCTTGAAATTGAGGGACTTAATGACTCCAAAAAACTAAGTGAGAAAAAGCGCGAGCAACTTTTTGACATAATCTGTGAAAAGGCTATTGATTATTCAATAGGTGTTGCAACTGAAAAAGAAATTGATGAAATCAATATTCTTAATGCAACATTTCTTGCTATGCACAGAGCAGTTGAAGGATTGAAAACAAGACCAGATTACGCGTTGGTTGACGGTAATCAATACCCTAAAATATCTTTTGTAACCGAAGAAACTGTTGTTAAAGGTGATGCTAAGAGTATGTCAATCGCTGCTGCGTCAATTCTTGCAAAAGTTAGTCGTGACCGTTTTATGTTAGAAAAAACAAAAGAATATCCACAGTATGAATTTGAAAAGCATAAGGGATATGGTACAAAACTTCACTACGAAAAAATCCGTGAATTTGGTCCATCACCAATACATAGAATGTCGTTCCTTAAAAAGTTTTACGGTGAAAAGTAATGAACTCAAATCTTTTAGGTGATTATGGCGAAATTATCGCGTCAAGGTATCTTCGTAAACACGGTTATTTCATTGTTTCTGCCAATTATTCTTGCAGATTAGGCGAAATAGATTTAATTGCCGAAGATAAAAAGTATATTTGTTTTGTAGAAGTTAAAACACGAAGCGAAAATATGAAATATGCACCATCTGATGCAGTTGATATTATTAAACGCACTAAAATTATTGCCTCGTCTCAACTGTTTTTGAAAGATTACAAATTGGATAGGCAACCACGTTATGATATTATTGAAGTGTATTTTGAAAATGATGAGCCAGTTAGACTCAATCATATTGAAAATGCATTCGATTCAAATGCAAAGTAATTGTTGAAAAACAAATTTTTATATGATAAAATACCACACGAAAAGGATGTGTTACTATGTTTTATACAAGTACAAGAGATAAGTCTGTAAAAGTTACAGCAGCAGAAGCTATTGCTAAAGGAATCTCATCAGAGGGTGGACTTTTTGTACCAACTGAAATTCCACAGATTTCTCTTGAGTTTATTGAAAAACTTGTACCAATGAGTTATATTGAAAGAGCAAAAGAAGTTTTAAGATTGTATCTTACTGACTTTACAGAAGATGAGCTTTCAATGTGTGTTGAGGGTGCATATAAAGCAGGTAAGTTTAGTTCAGAAAAGATAGCACCACTTTATAAACTTTCAGATACAGCAAATGTTCTTGAATTGTGGAGAGGTCCTACTTGCGCATTCAAAGATATGGCACTTCAGCTTCTCCCATATCTTCTTACAGTTTCAGCAAACAAAACAGTTAAAGATACTGAAATTGTAATTCTTGTTGCAACATCAGGCGATACTGGTAAAGCAGCACTTGAAGGTTTTGCAGATGTTCCGAATACAAAAATTCTTGTATTCTATCCTGTTGATGGCGTTAGTCCAATGCAGAAACTTCAGATGACTACTCAAGAAGGTTCAAATGTAAGTGTTTGTGCTATTGAGGGCAACTTTGATGATGCACAGTCAGGTGTTAAGAAAATCTTTACAGATAAAGATATCGAAAAGAAGTTCAAAGAAAACGGACTTGCATTTTCATCAGCAAACTCAATTAACTGGGGTCGTCTTGTGCCACAGATTGTTTACTATGTTTCAGCATATTGTGATATGCTCCAGAATGGCGAACTTAAAAATGGCGAAGAAATGAACGTTGTTGTTCCAACAGGTAACTTTGGTAACATTCTTGCTGCTTACTATGCAAAACGAATGGGTGTACCTGTAAAAACACTCATTTGTGCATCAAATGCAAATAATGTTCTTACTGATTTCCTTACAAGTGGTACTTATGATAAAAACAGAAACTTCTACTGTACAACTTCACCTTCAATGGATATTCTTATTTCAAGTAACCTTGAAAGACTTCTTTTCCACCTTTGTGGTGAAAATGATGTTCAGGTAGCAGATTGGATGAAATCTCTTACAGTTGAAGGTAAATATACCGTCGATGCTGAAGTTGCGGATAAAGTTAAATCACTCTTTGCAGCAGGTTGCTGTGATGATGCAGAAACTAAAGAAACAATCGGTAAGGTTTTTGCAAATAAAGGTTATCTTTGCGATACCCACACTGCAGTCGCAGTTAAAGTGTATGATGATTATGTATTGAATACAGGTGATAAAACACCTACAGTTATCGCTTCAACCGCAAATCCATATAAGTTCTCTGCAAGTGTTCTTGCTGCTATTACAGACGAAATTAAGGCGGATAATGAGTTTGATATGGTTGACGAATTGTTTGCAAAATCAAACGAACCTGTACCACCACAACTTGCTACTCTTAAAGGCAAAACACCACGCTTTACAGGTGTTGCCAAAAAAGAAGATATGAAACAAGTTGTATTTGATATGTTAAGTATATAACACTATAATAACTAATGCGGAAGCTGTGTTGCTTATTGGCTTCCGCATTTGAATTTAAGTTACTCTACGTCTCTTGTATTAAGTTTGAAAGTTGCACATCTTGTGTCGTCACAAGAACAAGCACTGTGTGTACCTACCTTGATACCATCTGCAGTGCAATTCATATGACCGTCATTAAAAATGCAATGACAAGCATCACAAGTGATATTTCTATTCTTATCCATTTTGTACTCCTCCTTTCAACTTTATTTTTTGAAAGTAAGGTTAATTTATTCATAGGAGATTTTGTATTATGTCTGTTTATGCTATTGGCGATACTCATTTGTCATTTTCCGTAGATAAGCCCATGGATATTTTCAAGGGCTGGGATGATTATGCCCAAAGATTAGAAAATAACTGGCAACGCTTAATTACAAATGAAGACACGGTCATTATCAACGGAGATATTTCATGGGCTATGGGATTAGAACAAGCCGAAAAAGACCTTGAATTTATCAATAACCTTAATGGTACAAAAATTATTTCAAAAGGTAATCACGATTATTGGTGGAATACAATTACAAAAATGGAAAAGTTTTGTAAAGAAAAAGGATTTGATTCAATTAAATTTCTCCATAATAACGCCTATAAAGTAGGGGAGATTGCGATTGCAGGTACTCGTGGTTGGTTTTTTGATGCTGAAAAAGATTATGTTGATAGAGTAATGGCTCGTGAAAGTGCAAGACTTCAGCGCTCGATTGATGAGGCAAGAAAATTAAGCGGAGAAGTTGTTGTGTTTTTGCACTATCCTCCTGTTAGCACAATTAAAGTATGTGAGCCTATTATGAATGTTCTGAAAGAAAATAATATAGAAAGATGTTATTATGGCCATCTTCATGGTGGGGCAATCAATGGTGCAATAAATGAAGTTTATGATGGTATAAAATTTCAACTTGTTTCTGCTGATTACCTCCAGTTTTGTCCGTTATTTATAAATAAATGATAAAAATCGTCAAAATCATTATTATTTTACTTGATTTTTGAAGAAAAACTTTTGGAAAATCTTGTATTTAATTTTAATGTGTGATATAATATCATGAATATTGCGGTATGAAAAATACAACAAACAATAATATTCGGGAGGAATATTTTAATGTTAAAGTCAACAAACAATGTAGAAAAGAATGTCTACGAACTTGAAATCACTATTGATGGTGAAAAATTTGAGGCTGCTGTTCAAAAAGCATACCTTAAAGTAAGAAAAGATATCACTATCAACGGTTTCAGAAAAGGTAAAGCTCCAAGAGCTTTCATTGAAAAAATCTATGGTGAAGGTGTTTTCTATGAAGATGCACTTGAGCTCGTTTATCCTGAAGCTGTAAGTGAGGCAATTATCGAATCAAAGCTTGAAGTTGTAGGTTCACCTTATGACCTTGAAGTTCCAGAAATCGGTAAAGATGGCGTAGTATTAAAACTTAAAGTTGCAGTTAAACCAGAAGTTGAACTTGGTAAATATAAGGGACTTAAAGCAACAAGACCTTCATGCAAAGTTTCTGCTGACGAAGTAAAAGCTGAACTTGCAAAAATGCAAGAACAGAATTCAAGAATGATTAGCGTTGATAATAGAGCAGTTAAGAAGAACGATACAGCAGTTATCGATTTTGAAGGCTTTGTTGATGGCGTTGCATTCGATGGCGGTAAAGCAGAAATGTATGAACTCGTTATTGGTAGTGGTTCATTTATTCCAGGATTTGAAGACCAGATTGTCGGTCATAAAGTTGGCGAAGAATTTGATGTAAACGTTACATTCCCAGCAGAATATCAGGAAAATCTTGCATCAAAAGATGCTGTATTCAAGATTAAACTTCACGAAATCAAAGTTAAGGAGCTCCCTGCACTTGACGACGAATTTGTTAAGGATGTTAGTGAGTTTGATACACTTGATGAACTTAAGAAGAGTGTAAAGAAACAGCTTGAAGATGCTAAAAAAGCAGATGCTGACAGCAAAATTGCAAACGACCTTCTTGAAGAAGTTGTTAAGGGCATGAAAGTTGATGTTCCTGCTGTTATGGTTGAAGCAGAAATCGACAATATCGTTGATAACTTTAATTACAGACTTCAGTCACAGGGCCTTGACCTTAGCACATACCTTTCATATACAGGTATGGAAATGGCTGCTTTCAGAGATGGCTACAAAGAAAATGCTGAAGCACAGGTTAAACTCAGCCTTGCACTTGAGGCAATCATTAAAGCTGAAGGTATCGAAGCAGCTGAAGATGAAATCAATGCAGAATATGACAACCTTGCAAAGATGTATGCTATGGATGTTGACGCTGTTAAGAAAGCAATTCCAGAAGAATCACTTGCAAGTGATATTAAGTCAAGAAAAGCAATTGATTTTGTAAAAGACAATGCTACAATTACTGACGAAAAAGCTACAAAGAAGACAGCTGAAAAGAAAGAAACAGCAGAAAAAGCACCTGCAAAGAAACCAGCAGCAAAGAAAAAGGCTGATGATGCAGAAAAGAAACCTGCTGCTAAAAAAACAACAAAGAAAAAGGCTGACGCTGAATAATCAGTCATAAAATTTATATGTATAAGTATTGAAGAATTGTCCAATAATCAAAGGGCAATTCTTTAATGCTTTTCAAAGTTATTGAATGGAGGTAATATTATGGCACTTGTACCATATGTTGTTGAACAGACAAACAGAGGGGAAAGACAGTACGATATTTTTTCAAGACTTTTGAATGACAGAATTATCGTTTTGTCAGATGAGGTTAACGACGCAACTGCATCTTTAGTTGTTGCACAGTTGCTTTATCTTGAGGGACAGGATAGCGAAAAAGATATAAGCCTTTACATTAACAGTCCTGGGGGTTCAGTTTCTGCAGGACTTGCAATCTATGACACAATGCAGTATATCAAATGTGATGTGTCAACAATTTGTATGGGTATGGCTGCAAGTATGGGTGCATTCCTTTTATCATCAGGTGCAAAGGGCAAAAGATTTGCTCTTCCAAACAGTGAAATTATGATTCATCAGCCATTAGGCGGTGCTAAGGGTCAGGCAAGTGACATTAAAATTGCTGCTGAACACATTCTTAAAACTCGTGAAAAACTCAATAAAATCCTTGCTGAAAACACAGGTAAGCCAATCGAACAGATTGCTCTTGATACTGAGCGTGATAACTGGCTTTCTGCACAAGAAGCAATGGATTACGGTATTGTAGATAAGGTTTTCTACAAGAGATAAGGAGTTAATTTATGTCAAGAGAAAACGAAAAAGAAAGAAATGTAAGATGTTCTTTCTGTGGTAAAACTCAGGAACAGGTTGAAAAACTTATTGCAGGTCCAGGTGTTTATATATGCGATGAGTGTATTGAACTGTGCATGGGTATTATCGGTGAAAATGATGTAAATTCTAACAGAAATACAGGCAAAAAAGTTAAACTTGAAGAAAAAGTTCTTCCAAAACCTCATGAAATCAAGGCAGCCCTTGACGAATATGTTGTTGGTCAGGATGCGGCTAAAAAAGTTTTAAGTGTTTCTGTTTATAACCATTACAAGAGAATATATCACAATGCTGACAGTGGTGTTGAAATCCAGAAAAGTAATGTTGTTCTTTTAGGACCTACAGGTGTTGGCAAAACTGTTCTTGCACAAACACTTGCAAAGATTATTGATGTACCTTTTGCGATTGCTGATGCTACAACACTTACTGAGGCAGGTTACGTTGGCGAAGATGTTGAAAACATTCTTTTGAGACTTATTCAAGCTGCAGATTACGATATTGAAAAAGCAGAACGTGGTATTATCTATGTTGACGAAATCGATAAGATTGCACGCAAGAGTGAAAACCCATCAATTACCCGTGATGTAAGTGGTGAGGGTGTTCAACAAGCACTTCTTAAAATCCTTGAAGGCACAGTTGCGAATGTGCCTCCACAAGGTGGTCGTAAGCACCCACAGCAGGAATTTATTCAGATTGATACATCTAATATTCTCTTTATCTGTGGTGGCGCTTTTGACGGAATTGAAAAAATTGTAGAAAAGCGTACAGGTAATTCTTCACTTGGTTTTGGTGCTGAAATCAAAAACAAAGCAGAGTTCCTGCTTGAAGATATCTATTCTAAAGTCATTGCACAGGATTTGGTTAAGTTTGGTCTTATTCCTGAACTTGTTGGTCGTGTTCCTGTTATAACTGCTTTGCAACAACTTTCAAAAGAAGATTTAATAAAAATCCTTTCAGAGCCAAAAAACGCTCTTCTTAAGCAGTTTAAGGCACTTTTCAATATGGATAGCGTTGAACTTGAATTTACTGATGATGCACTTGTTGCAATCGCAGAAAAAACACTCGAAAAGAAAACCGGTGCACGTGGACTTCGTGGGATTATGGAAAACGTGCTTATGCCTGTTATGTATGACACACCATCTGAACATACAATCGCAAAAGTTGTTATTACCCGTGAATGTGTAGTTGATGGTGCACAACCTGAGATTATTCGTGACGAGAATAGAAAGCCTAATATACTCACTTCTAAAAATTTAGTGAAAAAAGGCTCTAAAAAAGCAATATAACAATTCAAGCCACAGTTTAATTACTGTGGCTTATCTACATTAAGGTGAAATATGAAAACAAAGGCAAAATCAACAATCTTACTATTTTTAACAGCAATAATATGGGGCTTTGCATTCGTTGCACAAAGAGTCGGTGCTGAATTTGTAGGTGCTTTTACTTTTAACGGAATAAGATTTTTATTAGGCTCATTATCATTGATTCCTGTGATTTTAGTATTCGAGCGTGAAAAACTAGATAAATTAAAATTCCTTAAAACTCTTGTGCCAAGCTTTCTAGCAGGTGTAGTACTGTTTATAGCGTCAACTCTTCAACAATTAGGCGTAGAGTGGACGGGTAGTGCAGGTAAAGCAGGATTTTTAACAGGTCTTTACATAGTACTTGTTCCAGTAATAAGGTTTTTTATGGGTAAAAAAACAAGTATATTTACTTTTTTTGGTGCAATATTTGCACTTGCCGGACTCTTTTTTCTATGTATGACAGGTGATGAATTGAGTTTTGGAAAAGGCGATGTAGTTCTAATTATTGGTGCATTTTTCTGGGCAGCTCATATTCTTGTTGTTGATAAATATGTTAATGATATAAGTCCGTTAAAGTTCAGTATGATGCAGTTTTTTGTATGTGGTATTTTAAGTATAATATGTGCAGTATGTACCGAAAATATTGAGTTATCTGCAATTAAGAGTGCTGGAATACCAATCCTTTATGGTGGTCTGATGTCAGTTGGTGTTGCATATACTTGTCAGATTTTAGGACAAAAAGATGCAGACCCCACATTTGCGTCAATTGTTTTCTCTACAGAATCTGTTTTCAGTGCAATTGGTGGGGCAATAATTCTTAATGAGATAATGAGTGGCAGAGGCTATCTGGGTTGCGTACTTATATTTATAGGCATTATTTTGTCTCAACTAAATTTTGACTCCATTCGCAGAAAAGTAAAATAACAGTGTAAAAAATGACACTTTAATTACAGTTTATTAGATTTCATTGACAAAAAGGTAACTATACAGTAGTATTATCCTGTAATAAAGTTTCTAATCCTTTTTGGAGGAATATATGAATATATTGTATAAATTTCAAAAGACAGTTGTTTTTATATTAAAATCAACTATGTATGTTTGCTTAATTGCAACATTTTTCTTGATTTTTGGAACTGAATATGAGTGGATTGTTCACCTTTCAAGAACAACAGGTGTAACTTTTGTTACATTCTGTGTGGTTGAAGCAGCACTTGTGTCTGTTTATGGCGGTTATGCTATAGGCAGGCTTAAAAGCAAACCGATAGTTACTTCGTTGGCACTTGCAACTTATGTAACTGATTTTGTTACACATTTGCAGTTGTGTATTATGAATGTTAATGAGAATAATAACCCACATTTTGTTTATGAATCACCACATTTGCTTTTATTTGTAATGTTTATTCAGGGCGTTTTGATTATCTTCTTCACATATTTTGGAAATTATGTTTATTTTACAATTAATCCACCTGAAAAATGTTGTGTAATTACAAGTTCGGAAGATTCTCTTAACAATATTATGCCTAAAATCAGACGCTATAAAAAGCAGTATGATGTAGTGTATATGATTCACTATACATCTAAAAATGTGTTTGATATTATCAATGATTGTGACACGGTATTTCTTTATGATATTCCTGCAACAGAAAAAACATTGTTGAATGAGTATTGTTATGCAAGAAACAAGAATATTTATTTCAACTTTGAAATGAATGATGTTGTTATGCTTGGTGCAAGACCAGCTATTCTTGATGATAAACCATTGGTTTCTGCAGTTGTTCGCGATTTAACATTTGAACAACGTTTCGTAAAAAGACTTATGGATATTGTTATTTCAGGTGTAGGGCTTGTTGTTTGCGGTCCGCTTATGTTTGTGTGCGCAGCGTTGATTAAAGTTGAAGACGGTGGTAGCGTATTTTTCAGACAGTTGCGTGCAACAAAAGGCGGAGAACTTTTCAACGTATATAAATTCCGTACAATGAAAGAGAAAAATGCTGAAAATCGTTCAGTTACTTCTGATGATGACAGAATTACTAAAATCGGTAAATATTTAAGAAAATTCCGTATTGACGAATTACCTCAACTTATCAATATTTTCAAAGGTGAAATGAGCGTTGTGGGACCTCGTCCTGAAATGGTTGAAAATGTTGACAAATATACTGCTGAGTTGCCTGAATTCTCTTATAGATTAAGAGTAAAAGGTGGCCTTACAGGATATGCACAAATAGCAGGTAAATACAACACTTCACCTAAAGACAAACTTGTTCTAGACCTTATGTATATTGAAAAATACAGTTTGTGGCTTGACTTCAAACTTATTATGCAAACTGTTACTGTATTATTTAGGGCAGGTGACAGTACAAAGGCGTTTTCGAAACGCGAAAACAAATATCATTTTACTGAAAAATAAGGGCTTTTTAAGTCCTTATTTTTTTCATTATTATTGTTTATGATTGTTTTTTGTGTTATACTATCTATATTATTGATTAAATTGGTGTAAAAATGAAAAATAAAGAATTGTTTTCTGAAAAAAATATAAAAAAATCAACAATTAAATATTTTATAATATCTTTTTCTTTGTTTATTGTCGTACTTGCAGTGTGTTCTGTTGTGTTGTTTATGCACTCTCTCGATTATGATATTTCAAACCTTGTTGACAGTTCATCAACTACAACAACTGCACCTGTTGATGATACTGTTACAAATGTTTATTCTGTAAATGACCTTAAGGGTAAATCTGACTTGTTGTTTATTATTGAAAATGTTGATGGTATTGATTTTGTTTGTACCATATCAACAGATTTTGATAATAAATCAATGAAGGTAAAGTGTTTGGACGGTAGTGAGAATCTGTCTTATCATAACAAAACATTAAAAATCAGTAGCATTTATTCTGAAGACAGTGTTATAGGTGTAAACGAAGCACTTGCTGATAATTATGGTATTACAACTGGTAAATATATTATTCTTGACCATAGTGGATTAAAAGATATGTTATCATTGTTTGATGGTTTCTCTGTGAATGTTACAGAAAATGTAAATTATAAATCTCATGATTTTAATTTAACATTATCATCGGGCGTTCAGGACCTTTCACCTGATATGACATATAAATATTTGCAGATTAGCGAAAATGGGGTTCGTGAAAGTGTTATATGCGATATAATTAAATCTGTTCTGACTGCTGATTATGTTGAAGAGTCTGAAAAACTGTTCACATCATTTGTAAATCTGTGTGAAACTAACATTTCTGTTATTGATTACTCCGAAACGGTTGATAGATTATCTGCCTACTGTTATGCAGACGATAAGTTTTATCCGGAAATCTATAATAAAGGTGATAAATCGTGAAAAGATTTATAGCAATAATCGTTGCAGTTTTGTGCTTTGCAATATCATATTTTGTATTCAGTGATTTTGCAGTTAATTTTGAAAAAAACGCAATTGCTAATGCGATTGAAAAAGATAAATATACTGATAAAGAATATGCAGAATTTCAAAACGGACTTTATGATAAGAGCTTTTATTATTACAACACTCTTACAGATGCACAGAAAGACGCATATATCACACTTTATTATTCGGCACTTGATTTTGACGAGTCCTGTAAGGTGGTAATTTCTGAAGAAGACCTTTCAACAGTAATTGATGCAATTATGTATGATAATTCAGAAATTTTCTGGTTAACAGGTAATTGCAGTTACTATGTTAATGAAGGCTATATTGACGTTGTGCAGGAGTACAGATATACCAAAGATGAGGCTAAACTTATTTCTGACAAACTTGAGGATAAAATTGATAGTATTATTGAAGAAATGCCTGATTATAAAACAGACTTTGAAAAAGAGTTATATCTTCACGATTATGTTTGTGATAACACAATTTATGATGAATCTACAATGGAAACTACAGGTCATACTGCACACAGTTCATTGCTTGATGGCAGAACGGTATGTGAAGGTTATGCCCGTGCTGTTCAATTGTTACTTGATGAAGTGGGTATTGAAAATCACCTGATAATAGGTGAGGCATCTGACGACAACAGTGAAGAACTTCATATGTGGAATATTGTAGAAATTGATGGGCATTATTATCATCTTGACCCTACATGGAATGATGGTGCTTTTACAGATTCACAAGGTTATTTTTACTTTAATGTACCAGATACATATATAATGCGTACTCACTCTAATTTTAATATTCAGAATACTGATTGTTCGTACAATCACGCAAATTATTTTGAAATGATGAACACCTATGTTAAAACGTTTACGGGATTTGCAAATCTCACAGATGTGGCAGCAAGTGTATTATCAACAGGTGAAAATACAGTTGAATTTGTCTTTGAAAGTAAAAGTGATTATAAAAGAGCACTTAATGAGTTAGAAAATAATACGAAATTTTTTAGTTTTGTAGAAGAGTCTGTAATTAAAAGTGGTAGAAATTTATCTAAGACAAGTGTCTTATACAATACTGCTGACAGATATTATTATTTAAGTATTGAGTTCAAAGAAGGTTGATATATATGGATAAACAAAGAATTGAAAACGCTTTTCGCGAAATATTATTGGCAATAGGTGAGGACCCTGACCGTGAAGGTTTACAGGAAACTCCTAAACGAGTTGCAAATATGTATGAAGAAATCTTTTCAGGGCTTAACGAGGACCCTGCAAAGCATCTTAAAATGTTCCGTGAAGGTCAGAGTGATGAAATTGTTATAGTGCGTGATATTCCAATGTGTTCAATGTGTGAACACCATTTCTTGCCGTTTGTAGGTAAAGCACATATTGCGTATATTCCTAATGATGACGGTCTTGTAATAGGCCTTTCAAAACTTGCAAGAATTGTAAATTCTTATGCTCGTCGTCCGCAACTTCAGGAACGCTTGACTGCACAGATTGCGGATTTTATTCAGGATTCAATGAATCCAAAAGGTGTTGCAGTTGTTGTTGAAGCAGAGCATTTGTGTATGACAATGCGTGGAATAAGAGCTGCGGGTTCAAAAACTCAAACATCAGCGCTTAGAGGTTCAATGAGAAAGGACGCACGAACAAGAGCCGAAGTAATGACTCTTTTAGGAATAAAATGATTTTTAGCGGAAAAGATTTTAGCTTTAAGTTAGGTAAAAAAACCTATGTAATGGGAATTCTCAATGTTACAAAAGATTCCTTTGCTGATGGTGGAAAATATAATACACCTGAAAAGGCAAAAAAACACACAAGAGAAATGCTTTTACAAGGTGCTGATATTATTGACATAGGTGCTCAATCAACAAGACCTGGCAGTAAACTTATGTCTGTCCAGGAAGAGTTGAAAATTATAAAACAGTATCTTCCATATCTTTCAAATGAGTTCGACTGCGTGTTTTCTGTCGATACTTTTTACCCAGAAGTAGCAGAGTATGCATTGAACAATGGCGCGTCAATAATCAATGATGTCAGTGGTAAGTTCAATAATGATATGGCAAATCTTGTGCTGAAATATGATTGTGGTTGGATAATTACTCATACTGGTAATGGTGATGCTGAAACTGTTCCTGATTACAATACAAGTGTAACCGAAGATGTAATAGCATTTTTTGACGAAACACTTGAAAAATGCACTCAATTACAAATATCCAACAACAAGATTATGCTTGATATTGGTATTGGATTTGGAAAAAACTATGAGCAAAATGTTGAGATAATCAAAAATATTAATAAAATTAAGCGTAAAAATGTTGCTTTGCTTACCGCTTTATCTCTAAAAAGGGTAGTTGGTATGGCAACTGATAGCGAAAATGATGATAGAATTTATGGTACAATATCTGCAAACGCATTAGCTATAGCAGGTGGTACAGATTTTATTAGAGTTCATAATGTAAAAGAAAATGTTTTAGCTGCAAAAATGGCTGATGCTGTTGTGAGAGGTTAATATGGATAAAGTTATAGTAAAAGATTTAGAACTTTACTGCTATCACGGCGTAAACCCCGAAGAAAAAATCGATGGTCAGATTTTTGTTTTTGATATTGAGGCGGGTGTTGATTTGTCAACTCCTTGTATGACTGATAATGTTGATGACACAGTAAGTTATGCAAAAATTATAAAAACTGTCCGTCGTGTTGCTCAAAGTGAAAAAAACGATTTGATTGAGCGCGTTGCTCAAAGAGTAGCAGATGAATTGTTCAATGAATTTGATAAAATTAAAACCCTTAAAATTACATTAAAAAAACCACAAGCACCAATTAAAGCTGATTTTAATTATGTCGCTGTGGTAATTGAAAGGGCAAGAAAATGATTGCATATTTTGGCATAGGTACAAATATAGGTGACCGTTTACAAAATTTAATTGATACTGTTGAATCTTTAAGATTGTTGCCTTTAACGAAAGTACAAGAAGTTTCAAATGTTTATGAGACTGAACCTGTTGGATATAACGACCAGAACGATTTTCTGAATATTGTAGTTTCTGTTTCAACTGAACTTACAGCTCATAATCTGTTAGGTGCTGCACTTGGCATTGAAGCGGGTATGGGAAGAGTGCGTACCATTAAAAACGGACCACGCATTATTGATGTTGATTTGCTTCTGTATGGTAATGAAGAGTATGATACAAAAACGCTTGTGTTACCACATCCTAGAATGCTTGAACGTAATTTTGTTCTTAAACCTCTACTTGATTTGGATTTTGAAAAATCTTATTATTCAAGAGAAAAACTTGAAAAACTTCTCACGGATGACGGTGTAATTTTTTATTGTGATAATAAATGTTTTAATATAGACTAGATATAATTGGTGATTTATGACTTACATAATTATGGACCTTGAGTGGAACAACTCTTATATGAAATCCACTCAGAAATTTATTAACGAAATTATTGAAATAGGTGCAGTTAAGCTTGATGAACGATTAAATGAAATTGATACTTTTTCAGAACTTATTAAACCTGTTGTTTCAAGAAAACTTCGCTCAAGAATTAAAAATTTAACGCATATTACTAATGATGATATTAAAGCAGGCAAACCATTTTCAAAAGTAATAAGTGATTTTGAAAAGTGGGTAGGGGACGATGCAGTATTTCTTACTTGGGGTGATACTGACATAAGAACATTGCTTTCAAATATGAAAACATTTCTTGAAAAAGACGATATAACTTTTTTAAGAAAGTATGCAGACTTGCAGAGATATTGTCAGTGCTTTATAAATATGGATAATGTTCAACAGGCAGGTCTTTCTTATGCTGCTGAATGCCTTCAGATTGACGCAGAAAAGTTTCCACATCATAGAGCGTTAGATGATAGCCTTTTAAGTGCGGAGTGCTTTAAGAAGACCTTTAATGCAAAAAAATTAGTTGAGTTTATTAAAGAATGTAATGAAGATTTTTATGCTCGTCTTGCATTTCATCCTTATGTAATTAAACATAAGGATGACCCATTGATAGACAAAAACATTTTCAACTGTTTTTGTGACATTTGTGGTGGTAAGGTTAAGATAATAAAAAAATGGAAATTCAGTAATCAGTCATTTAGGGGGATTTTCTTCTGTGAAAAATGTAATCGCGAATTCAGGGTAAGCTTACGAATTAAAAAGTTCTATGATTATATAGATATTAAACGAAACTATACTGAAATAATCCGCACAGATGAAAAAACAGAACAACCACAACAAGATAATATATAAAAAGAAGACCTACTCTTTTGAGTAGGTCTTAATCTTTGCTTTTATTTATTTAATTACACGAATTCTTATAATACCGTTAATCTTTTTAAGTGCGTTAATTGCTTCAGCAGAAGCTTCTGTATCAGAATCGATAACAGTATAAGCATATTCACCCTTTGATTTATTCACCATATTATCAATATTTACATCTTCATTGGCAAGTCCTGATGTAATTTTACTAACAATACCTGAAATGTTTTTGTGCATAATTGTAATACGATGTTTTTCACTTGGTGCAAGATGCACAGTAGGGTAGTTAACAGAGTTAATAATGCTACCATTTTCAAGATAGTCTGCAACTTGTTCAACTGCCATAATTGCACAGTTATCTTCAGATTCAGGTGTTGATGCGCCAAGGTGAGGAATTGCAATAACGCCTGTAGCACCAATAACTGCATCGTTAGGGAAATCAGTTACATAAGATGCAACTTTTCCGTTTTCAAGTGCTGTAAGAATGCTTTGGGTATCTACAAGCTCACCGCGGGCAAAGTTAAGAATTCTAACTTCATCTTTCATTGTAGCAATTGTATCAGTATTTATGAGACCTCTTGTACTGTCGTTAAGAGGCAAGTGAAGTGTAATGTAATCACTTTCAGTATAAATGGTTTTAAGATGGTCGGTTAATTTTACATGTTTATCAAGATTAGCACCTTGTTCAGCTGAAAGATATGGGTCGTAACCGATTACATTCATACCAAGCGTTGCAGCCGCATTTGCAACAAGAATACCAATTGCACCAAGTCCAATTACACCAAGAGTTTTACCTTTGATTTCTGGACCTGCAAAAGCACTCTTGCCTTTTTCAACGTCTTTTGGTACGGTATCACCATTACCTTTTAATGTTTTAGCCCAGTCGATAGCAGGAATAATCTTTCTTGAAGAAAGGAAAAGACCTGTAAGAACAAGTTCTTTAACAGCGTTAGCATTAGCTCCGGGAGTATTAAAAACTACAATACCTTCTTCACTACATTTGTCAATTGGAATATTATTAACACCTGCACCAGCTCTTGCAATTGCAAGTGTATTTGCTTCAAATTCCATATCATGCATTGATGCTGAACGAACGAGAATCGCGTCAGGATTTGCCATTTCTGTTGCACAAGTATATTGGTCACTGAATCGGCAAAGACCTGTTTCTGAAATTTTATTTAATGTTAAAATGTTATACATGTTGTTTTCTCCTTATGAATTTGCTTTTTCAAATTCTGCCATAAACTGTACAAGTTTTTCGACACCTTCAACAGGCATTGCGTTGTAGATTGATGCTCTCATACCACCAACTGAGCGATGACCTTTAAGATTTACAAAACCTGCTTCTGTTGCTTCTTTAATGAACTTTGCATTGAGTTCTTCGCTATCTGTAACAAATGGAACATTCATAAGTGAGCGGTCTTCTGCTACAACTGTACCTTTGAACATTTTGCTGTTATCAAGGAAATCATAAAGTATTTTTGCCTTTTTTACATTTCTTTCTTTTATTGCTTCAAGACCACCCATTTCTTTAAGCCATTCAAGAACAAGTTTACAGATATAAATAGTATAGCAAGGTGGTGTATTGTAAAGAGAATCATTATCAGCCATAATCTGATAATTAAGCATTGTTGGGGTAATATCTCTTGCACTGCCAAGCATATCTTCACGGATAATACAGATTGTAAGACCTGCAGGAGCAACGTTCTTCTGTGCGCCACCATATACCATAGCGAATTTCGAAACATCAATTGGCTCAGAAAGGAAGCAAGATGAAATATCTGCAAT
>CALBKQ010000161.1 GCA_937895645.1 uncultured Clostridia bacterium | reverse complement strand
GGTAAGTTTTAAGGACATTACAACCTTTAACCTTGATGAATATTGCAAATTACCAAAAGACGACAAAAACAGTTATTACACATTTATGCACGAAAATCTTTTCAATCACATTGATGTTAAAGAAGAAAATGTTAATTTCTTAAATGGTAATGCAGAAGATACTGATACCGAGTGTATGCGTTATGACGATTTGCTTACTGAAAACAAAATTGATATTCAACTTTTAGGCGTTGGCAGAAACGGTCACATCGGATTTAATGAGCCATCAAACAAATTCACAAAAGGCTCATTCAAAGTTCGTCTTTCACAAAGCACTATTGACGCAAACTCTGTATATTTTGATGAAGATACAATGCCACATTATGCACTTACAATGGGTACTGTTTCAATTATGAAATCAAAACAGATTATTCTTATTGCAACAGGTCGCTCAAAATCGGATGCTATTGACGGGCTTGTTAATGGTGATATTACACCATCTTGCCCAGCCAGTGTTTTACAACTTCACCCTAATGTGCATATTTTCCTTGATAAAGCTGCAGCAAGTAGACTTTAATTTAACATAAAAATTATGACCGAGTAGTTTTCTACTCGGTCTTTTTTCATTTTGTTAATCTGTTTGTTGTGAAGTTTCTTACACCTAAATCATATAACTCTTTATAGATTTTCGGATTATCAACCGTCCAAGATGCAAGTTTTATGTTTTCATCTTGTGCTTTTTTTAGCATTTCTGCATTATATTTTTTGCAGTTGAATGCTATTGCATAATTATTTGCGGTTGCAAGTCTTATTGCTTTATCCGTTATTTCGTGAGTTAAATACCACAACTCAATATTTTCATCAAGATTGCGGATTTTCTCTAAAATTGCAGTATCAAAAGAAATAATAATTGCAGTTTCTCGCATTCCCTCATACTTATCAAGTGAAGTTAAAATATCGTTAAGGCACTCATAATTGCCCTCTTTAACCTCAATCTGTGGAATAATTTTGTACTCATTACAAATCGCAAGATACTCTTCTAGTGTTATGAGCTTTTGATTTTGGTATTTTTCTGCATTGTTACCGCCATCAACAAAATACTTTGATATTTCCTCATAAGTCATATCCCAGATTTTGCCCTCACCATTTGTCATTTTTTCAATGTCAAGATTATGGTTTACTACCCAAACATTATCTTTTGACAACTGAATATCGCACTCTGCTGCAAAAAATCCATTTTTGCCTGCCTCGCGGAATGCAGCTGCTGAATTTTCAGGTGCTATTGCAGAAAATCCACGATGTGCAACTAAATTCACATTTTCAGTTGGTAAACCTTTTTCTGCAAGTGACAAGACCTTTGGTGGTTGCTTTGATAAATAAACAAGCACACCTACCACACCAATAACAACAACGAGAAATACTGAAATTAGTGATACGATTAATTTTTTCTTTTTCATAATTAAGTACCTATTCCGATTGTGATAATCTCAAACGGTTTGTAAGAAATAGTTTCAGTTTCTTCTATAACATCTTCAAGGAAGTTGAGAAGTTTAACTTTGCCGCCTAATTTAATCTTACCGCGTCTGCCATTCTGCTCTGAAAGACGAATTACAATCATATTGCCCTTTTCACTCATTTTCATTGTCTGCATATATAGTTCGCCGAAAGAGTTTTCACAAGTAAGGTCTGCCTTACCAAGAGGAACATTGTATTCGTAAGCAATATTGTTAATTTCCGCTTTTACAAAATCTTCAGTGTGTGGGTAAATCATATATGAAAATTCGTGGTGACCAATATCACTTGTAACATCCGGGCGGATTGTAGCACGAAGAAGGCTTAAACTCATTGAGTTTTCAAGTAAACCTACACCATATTTTGAATCGTTAATGAGGGCAATACCACCATCAGTTTCGCTCATATCAACCCATTTATGATGACAAACCTCAAAACGAGCCTGTTGCCATGTGGTATTACGATGAGTATCCCTTTCAATAAAACCTGCACTTGTGTCGCAAACTGCTTTGCGTGTGAGTACATTACAATCAAATTGTGCTTTTGCAAGTACGTGTTTTTCATTCCAATCAACAATATTTTCAACTTCAATACCACGGGACTGACGGAATACACGAATTATGCGTTTCCAAGTACTTGTTTCAGTACCGAGAACACACTCAAAAGATGCAACTTCTGAATTTCTTTCAATAGTTTTAAGAGGTGAAAGAATTTTAACTTCTACTTCACGGTCTTTATAGTTAGGAAGTATATCCCAAGCATCATAAACACCAGGATTATCTTTATAAAGTTTGAGTTTATTAAACTCGCCCCCTACCCACTCGCGCTGGGCTTTTCTGTCATAAATACTTTCAATGCTACCGTCAGTATTAAAAATAATTTCATAAAACGGTGTAACAACCTTTTCGCCGATTGTAAGCCAATGTGCGTCTGTTTCGTGATAAGTGATTTCGCCACAGGTAAGTGGTGGAAGATTTGGTATTACCCAGTTACCACGCTTACCGTAACGCACACTTTCACCATAAGGATTTTCAATAAAGGTAAGGTGACTACGTGTAAAATTAAGCGAATTGAAATAATCCTCACCTGTACCTATAATTTTATCAAGTCTTGCATCAATTTCTTCATAATCTGCCATTGCATCGCGATAAACCGGTGTAATATGACTACCGGGAAGAATATCGTGGAATTGATTTATAAGAAGTTTCTTGTAAATATCTCGGATTTCTTCGTGTGGGTACTCTGCCCCTTTAAGATGACGAAGTGTTGACACAATTTCTGCCTCACGAAGTTTATATTCAAGTTTGCGGTTATAGCGCTTCATCTGGGACTTTGTTGTGAATGTGCCACGGTGCATTTCAAGATAAAGCTCTCCGTCCCATTTTGCAAGATTTTTATTATCCTTAAGATTCTTTTCAAGGAATTCTTGTCCGCTTATATGCTCGGTTTTAGGCATAATTGAAAGTTTATTGAAACGGTGCATAACCTCAATCATTTCTTCCGTACAACCGCTACCACCGTCACCGTAACCAAACATAGAC
>CALBKQ010000160.1 GCA_937895645.1 uncultured Clostridia bacterium | reverse complement strand
ATTTTTTGAATAGTTGGATTATCGGTATTTTCAGCAAGATAATCAATAATCTTTTCTTTGTATGTTCTAATATCCATAAGGCCGTTGCCATCATATCCACCATCAAGAACTTCGTCAGGCGTGTTAATGTCAACTGGTTCATCCTGTGGTCTAATGTACTGCATAAGGTCACGAACTTCATCGCGATACTTTTCAAGGTCACTGATTGTAGGTCTATCCCAAAAATCTGTACCTGCAAGTATTTTAAGTGTATCTGCCTTTGCTCTTACACTATCGATGGTCGCATAGTCAAGAAGAATTCTTGCAGATTTTCTTACCATAGTAACTTGCCTTGTTGCTTCACTTATGTTACCATTTGCAAGAACCGAAAGTTCAATATTGAACATCTTAACATCAAATGCAAGGGCCTTTTTATCTTCACCAATATCACTATCAATAAGTTTTGAAATATGAAGTTGCATTTCTTTTGCATCAAGAATTGAAATTGCTTGCCAACGCTCTTGGTCGCAGAATCTATCAACATAAGCCAATTCTTCTCTTACAGAAATTCTTGCACTATTAGCCTTAACACCAAGAACTTTATTAATAAGTTCGGGCTTAATTTTGTCATAATATGCTTTATATTCAGGATTTGTCTGATGTTCAATCTTCTGCAGTTCAACAAGCAAATTGAGTTTTGCATCAAACAATTTCTGTGAGATTGACTTTGAAACAATGCCATCAGTACCATTAGGATTTTGCTCAAAATATTCAAAGCTGCCACAGTAGTCAAAGATAAGGAAATATTCTTTATCTTTACCATCAATAAGACCTTCGCAAAGACGAGTTCCACGACCAATCATCTGTACAAACTTGATTTTTGATTTAACAGGTTTGAAGAACACAAGGTTCAACACACTTGGAACGTCAACACCAGTATCAAGCATATCAACAGAAACTGCAATACGGAAATTATCGTCAGTTTCAAATTTGGTTATAAGACCATTAGCCCCCTTAACCTGATTATCAATAAGTTGGCAATAATCCTCACCATATTTAGGATATGTTTTCTTAAAAGTATCGACAATCAGTTGTGCGTGTTTGTGGTTATAAGCAAAAATAATGGTTTTACCAATTTTCTGACCATAATCAACTTTTAAGCCGTGCGTCATTACTTCATCGAGAACTCTGCGACAAGTATCTTCGTTATAGAAAATCTTAAAGAGAGTTTCTTTTGGAATAACAAAATCAGTTGGCACATCCTCAAGAAGTACATCAACTTTTTGTCTATCTTGAGCACTTAAATCACTGTATTTGATACCATGGCTCAAGAGTTTAGTTGTCTTGCTCTTAACCTTATATGGCACAAGGTAATGTTCTCTTACACCTTCTTCAAGGGAATATGAGAAGTTGGGTTCACCATTTTCACAGTTGAAAAGATGATATGTATTTGCATCAACTTCATCTTTTGGTGTTGCAGTAAGACCTACAAGCAAACAGTCAAAATACGAGAAAATTGAGCCATATTTATTAAAGATTGAACGGTGTGCTTCATCAACTATAATCAAGTCAAATCTTGCTGAAGTGAATTCTTTATCTTCAGCATCAATATAATTTATCATTGTCTGATGAGTTGAGAATGTAATTCTTGCGTTTGGCTCATCTGCGAGAGACTTGTCAGAAAGAACACAGTAACTCATATCAGGTAAAATCTTCTGAAAATTCTTGAATGCCTGTTGCACAAGGCTTGTACGGTCAGCAAGGAACAACACATTTTTAATCCATTTGTTACGAGCAAGAACTTCAACAAGAGAAATTGAAACTCTTGTCTTACCTGTACCGGTAGCCATAACAATAAGTCCCCTGCGATGCAGGTCATTAAATCGTTCACAGATATTTGTTATGGCCATTTTCTGATATGGTCTGCCTGAAATGTCATCACGAATTACAAGGTCAGTTATGTCATTTCTGCCACGCTTTTGAATCATATATTCAAGTTCTTCAGCAGTATGGAAAGCCATAACCTTACGAGATGGATATAATCCGTCAATCACATAGATTTCATAACCATTTGTATAGTAAAGCACAGGGACATAGCCATATTGCTTTTTCATACATTCGCCATAGGTTTTAACTTGCTGAATGCCTACAGTTGCATCAACACTTGTCTTTTTTGCCTCAACAATAGCAAGTGGCTTACCATCTTTGCCATAAAGGACATAATCGCAGAACCCGATACCCGAGGCATTAGGCATATCTTTAACAGGAATTTCACAACATGCCATATTGGGCATAACAGTACCACTTTTTACAACTGTACCGTTTGGCAGTGTTGTTGTGCTATTTGGCTCAAGCACATTCCAACCAACTTCACCCAGATAAACATCTATGTAAACACGACGAGTTTCTGCCTCGCTCATATATGCAGGGATTGTGAAACCTGCAACCGTATCAGGCTTTTCAAATTTTCTATATACAAATTCAGCAAAGAAAGCAAGGTTGTCAAGGGCAAGTTTAACATGTTTTTTCTTAATATTTTTATCGTGTTGTGCATTCATACCCAACTTACGGATGAAATGAAGAGTTTCAAGAATGACACTGTTATCAACAAACCCTGTTATGAGTTTATTGTCGATAAGTTCAAGCATTGTTGCATTTTTCTGTATTTCTACACTGTGTTTATCGTATATAAATTCAACTATTGTCAAAAGAGCATTACGACAATTTGAAGCCATATCAGATGGTGTTTCAGCACTTTCAGCCAATACACAAGCATCATATATAGCCTTGTATTTAGTATTATTCAGAATAAAATCAAA
>CALBKQ010000159.1 GCA_937895645.1 uncultured Clostridia bacterium | reverse complement strand
TGCAAGAACAATTGCTTCTATGCTAATGTCTGATGTGAGCCTCAAGCCCTACACAGACATAGCATACCACAAATCGGAACTAAAGTCACTAACAAGATACAGATTTGATAAAGTTAAAGAGCGTTCGTCATTAAAAACTTCGATAACTCGACTTGTCAACATACTGTTTCCTGAACTGGAAAAGTTGCTTCCGACCTTGCATACTTCATCTTCGTATGCACTACTTAGCGAATTACCTAGTGCTAAACAGATAGCAGAAGTTCATCTTACGCACCTTGCCAAGTTGCTTTACACTGCATCTAAAGGTCGTTATACGAAAGATAAAGCTATTCAAATCCGTGAAGCAGCTCGTAATTCTATAGGAACATATATGCCTGCCAAAGCTCTTGAATTAAAGCACACAATCAAGCTTATCCGTGAGTTAGACAATGAAATCAAAGAGATTGAAGATGCTATTGAATCCATAATGAATAAAATCAATTCACCTATCACCACCATTCCGGGTATCGGAATGAATATGGCGGCTATGATTATTGCTGAAATTGGTGATTTTGATAACTTCGATTCACCGGACAAAATTTTAGCTTTTGCAGGTCTTTCACCATCTACATATCAATCCGGTCAACTGAAGAACTGTTATGCCCACATGGAAAAACGAGGCTCACGTTATTTGCGTTATGCACTCTTTAATGTCACCAAGTTTGTTTGCATGTGGTGTCCCATATTTGCTGATTATCTTGCAAAAAAGCGAGCAGAGGGTAAACATTACAATGTTGCTATTTCCCATGCTGCTAAAAAACTAGTTCGTCTTATCTTTGCTTTACAGAAATCAGGACAACCTTACATTGCTAAAGCATAACTTTTCTTAATATTAAAACTCGGCGTCGCTGACGTCTGTTTTGTTATGCCTTTTTATCGTCACAACAATTCACAACATTTTTTACTTTTGCTATTGACTTTTAATAGTTAGTCTTTCTTTATTCTATTATGATTTTATCATAATCAATCAAGTTGCGCAATATATAACATATAATTTTAGTCGCTCTTGAAATGATTTATATGTTGTGATAAAATTACTTATATCTTTTTTACAGGTGACACAAATGGACTACTATTTTTCTAAAAGAATATCTGAATTGCAACCATCTGCAATACGCGAAATCTTAAAAGCAACTCAGGACCCTGAGGTTATTCCTTTTGCAGCAGGTAACCCTGATGAAAGTGCTTTCCCCATAAACGAAGTTAAGCGTATTTCGGCAGAAATTTTTGAAAACTTACCAGTTACTGCATTACAGTATGGGGTTACTGAAGGTTATAAGCCACTTATTGACACTCTTATGGGCTTTGTAAAAGAAAAATACAATATCGGTAAAGAAACTGACTCTCTTATTGTCACTTCAGGTGCACAACAGGTTATGGATTTAGCCACAAAAGCCCTCTGCGATTTTGGTGACACAGTAATCTGCGAATGTCCATCCTTTATTGGTTCACTTAACTGTTTCCGTTCTTACGGATGCAAACTTCAAGGTGTGCCTGTTGAAGCAGACGGAATGAACATAGAAAAGCTTGAAGAAACAATAAAAAATGCGAATAACCCCAGATTCATTTATACAATCCCTAATTTTCAGAATCCGTCAGGGGCTACAATGAGCCTTAAAAAGCGTAAAGCAGTTTATGAACTTGCAAAAAAATACGGAATTTTAATTTTAGAGGACAATCCTTACGGGGATTTACGAGTTTCAGGGGAAGATATTCCGTCAATCAAAAGTTTTGACGAAGATGGAATTGTTATTTATGCAGGTTCCTTTTCAAAACTCCTTGCCCCGGGTATCCGCGTTGGTTATATTGTTGCACCATCCCCGATTATTGCAAAAATGACCGTTGGCAAACAGGCGTCTGACGTGCATACTCCTGTATTTTCACAAATACTTGTGCATAAATGGATGACAGAAAATAATATTGATGCTCATATTGAAAAAATCCGTGAAATCTATCGCGAAAAACTTAATCTGATGTGTGATTTAATCGATAGTGAGTTAGGCGATTTTGTTAAATATGTGCGTCCCGAAGGCGGACTTTTCGTTTGGTGTGAACTTCCTGAAAATGTGAATATGCTGGACTTTGTTAAGGAATGTATTGCAAATAAAGTTGCAGTAGTCCCAGGCACAGCATTTATGATTAATGACGAAAAAACAAACTGTTTTAGAATGAATTTCTCAACACCGTCAAAAGAAAAAATAGTTGAGGGTATGAAAATATTAGGTAAGGTAAAAAATAAATATGTCAGATAAGAAAAATTACACGCTTACAGACCTTTCGGTTATCAAAAGGGTTATGGGTGAGCATTCAGTTACATTTTCAAAAGGATTAGGACAGAACTTTCTTGTAAATCCTACTGTTTGTCCAAGAATGGCAGATGCAATCAGGGAAAGCACAGACAAGCCAATCGGTGTGCTTGAAATCGGTGCAGGTGTGGGCGTTCTTACAAAAGAACTTCTTGAACGCTGTGAAAAAGTTGTGTGCGTTGAACTTGATACGCGACTTTTTCCTGTGCTTGAAGACACACTTTCAGGGTATGATAATCTTACACTTATAAACGGCGATATTCTTAAAATTGACTTAAAAAAAGTTATTGAAGAACATTTTCAGGGTATGGAGGTTTTTGTGTGTGCAAACCTGCCATACTATATTACAAGCCCTGTTATTATGCGACTTTTAGAAGAAAAACTACCATTTAATAAAATTGTTGTTATGGTGCAGAAAGAGGCCGGCGACCGACTTTGTGCGAAAGTCGGCACTCGTGAGAGTGGTGCAGTTACTGTTGCGGTCAATTATTATGCCGAAGCAAAAAAACTTTTTGATGTTTCACGGGGTTCATTCTTCCCAAGTCCTAAAGTTGACAGTTGTGTAATTGGGCTTGATTTAACTAAAAAAGGCAACTATGATGTAAAAGATGAAGTCCTTTTCTTCAAAATGATTAAATCTGCGTTTGCGCAGAGAAGAAAAACTATTCTTAACTCACTCTCAAGCGGAATGGGAATAGAAAAAGAGGAAATCGCCCTTGCAGTTGAAGGCGCAGGGCTTTCCCCTACTGTCCGTGCCGAAGCGCTCACAATGGAAGAATTAGTTACACTTGCAAATAAAATTTATGAGGTAAAATAATATGACACATTCATATAAAACCCGTGGCACTTGCTCACGACAGATTGATTTTGAACTAGATAACGGAATAGTTAAAAACGTTTCATTCTTTGGCGGATGCAACGGTAATCTTAAAGGAATTGGTGCTCTTGTTGAGGGCAGACCAGCCGAAGAAGTTATAGAACTTCTTAAAGGTATGAAGTGTGGATTCAAAAACACATCTTGTCCTGACCAGTTGGCATTGGCATTAGAAAAGGCATTAAATGACGAAAACAAATAATTTCAAACCTGAATCAAAAATTGCCATTGAAATTCTTAAATCAAAAGGATTTGAGGCGTTTTTAATCGGTGGTAGTGTCCGTGATTTTGTTATGGGGTTGCCAATAGGTGACATTGACATAACTACAAACGCTACACCAAATGAGGTTAAACAGGTTTTTACAGATTTTCGTGTTATTGAAACGGGCATAAAACACGGCACTGTTACAGTGCTTATAAACAACGAGTCCCTTGAGATAACCACATACAGAAGTGAGGGCACTTACTCTGACAATCGTCACCCTGACAGCGTAGTTTTTTCTAACTCGTTGGCAGATGATGTTGTGCGTCGTGATTTCACAATGAATGGTATAGCCTTTGATTTTGACAATGGATTTTGCGACCTTGTTGGCGGACTCGAAGACATAAAAAATCAGATAATCCGTTGCATTGGTAATGCTGAAACCCGTTTTAATGAAGACGCTCTACGTATCCTTCGTGCTATGCGATTTGCAGCAGTTTTGGGCTTTGAAATAGAAACTGAAACTAAAAATGCAATTCACAAGTGCAAAAATTTGCTTAAAAATATTTCTGCAGAGCGCATTCGTGAAGAGTTTACTAAACTTATATGCGGTAAAAACGCTTACAATATTTTGCAGGAGTTTGCAGATGTTGTTACTGTGTTTATTCCTGAAATTCGTGAATGTATAGGATTCCTGCAGAAAAACCGTCATCATTGTTTTGATGTCTACACTCACACAGTCAAAGCTGTTGAAAAAAGTCCGGCAAATCCTGTAATCCGTCTTGCTCTTTTCTTTCACGATATAGGCAAACCAAGTATTGCACATTTTGACGAAAAAGGTGAACAGCATTATTATGGTCACCCAAAAGTTAGCGCTGAAAAGACTGAAAAGATTATGACTCGTCTTCGTTTCGATAATGAAACGAAAAATAAAGTTGTAACTCTTGTGAGAATGCACGACACGCCTATTATGGTCAATGATATGACAAAACCCGACCGTAAACGACTTAAAAAGATTATGTCGCAAATAGGTAGTGATTTGATTTTTGACTTGATTGATATTAAATATTGCGACAACACTGCTCAAAATCCAGAATATTTTCGCGGTGAAGATTTTTATAAGCAAACTCGCGATATTGTAAACAAGATTATCAATGAAAAAGAATGTTTTTCAATAAAGCATCTTGCCATTGACGGTAACGATTTGATTGCTTTAGGGTTTAAGGGCAAAAAAATTGGCGAGACATTAGAAAAATGCCTTAACGCCGTAATAGATGGTAAAGTTGAGAATGATAAGAATAAATTATTAGAATTCATACAAAAATAAAAGCAGGTCGTTTGACCTGCTTTTTGTTGTTTACTTTTTAAGTGCTGATTTTGCATTCCAGATATTTGCTGCGTACTCATTAATTGCACGGTCTGCTGCAAATCTGCCTGCACCTGAGATATTCATAAGTGACATCTTATTCCAGTTATCACGGTCTAAGAAATCCCTTGAAATTCTTTGCTGAGTATTTCTGTAGTCTTCAAAATCTGCAAGTGCCATATATGGGTCATGGTGGATAATTGAAGCTGTTACTTCGTGGAACATTCTGCCACCGATACCATTTGCATTTGCAAAGTCGAGAATCTTATGAAGTTCTGCATTGTTATTGTAGAACATTGTTGGGTCATAACCACGCTTTTTAAGTTGTTCAACTTCAGGTGTGCTCATACCAAAAATGTAAATATTTTCGTTACCAACAGCCTCATAAATCTCAACATTAGCACCGTCCATTGTGCCAAGGGTTACTGCACCATTAAGCATAAGTTTCATATTACCTGTGCCTGAAGCCTCAGTACCTGCAAGTGAAATCTGCTCTGAAATATCTGCAGCAGGCATAAGCTTTTCAGCAAGTGTAACATTGTAATCTTCAACATAAACAACTTTAAGTCTTCCCTTAACATCAGGGTCATTGTTGATTACATCAGCAAGTGCACAAATGAAAGAAATAATCTTCTTTGCCATAAAGTAACCTGATGCTGCTTTTGCACCGAAAATATATGTGTGAGGAATAAACTCACCATTTGGATTTTCTTTGATTGCAAGGTACTGTGACAAAATATTGAGAGCATTAAGTTGTTGACGCTTGTACTCGTGAAGTCGCTTAACCTGAACATCAAAAATTGAATCAGGGTCAAGTTTGATTCCGTTATGTTTAAGAACATACTTTGCAAACTCTTCTTTATTTGCACGCTTAATTTTACCAAGTTCGTCAAGCACTGCTTTATCGTCTTTGTACTTTCTCAAATCAAGAAGTTTGTCAGCATCTTTTACAAATCCGTCACCAATAAGGTCTGTAAGATAATTTGTAAGTTTTGGGTTAGCCTGACAAAGCCATCTTCTATGAGCAATACCGTTTGTAACATTTGTAAATTTATTTGGTGTAAGTGCATAGAAATCAGAGAAAACTGTGTCTTTAAGAATTTCACTGTGAAGTGCAGAAACACCGTTCACACAATGTGAACCCGCAACGCAAAGGTTTGCCATTCTTACAACGCCATTTGACATAACTGCCATACGCTCAACCATATCTGCGTTATGTGTGCTTTCCCATACATAAGAACGGAAACGATTGTCGATTTCCTTTGTAATCTGCCAAAGACGGGGCATAAGACGCTTGTAAAGGTCTTCAGGCCAGCATTCAAGGGCTTCTTTCATAACCGTATGGTTTGTATATGCAACCGTTTTTGTTACGATATTCCAAGCTTCATCCCAACCGTAACCACATTCGTCAAGCATAATTCTCATAAGTTCAGGAATTGCCATTGTAGGATGAGTATCATTAACGTGAATAGCAACTTTATCTGCAAAGTTATCCATTGTACCGAACTCACGAAGGTGATGCTGAACGATATCCTGAATTGATGCTGAAACAAGGAAATACTGCTGACGAAGACGAAGTGATTTGCCTTCTGGGTGGTTATCTGCAGGGTAAAGAACTTTACTGATAACCTCTGCCATAGCGTTTCTCTCCATAGCGCGCATATAGTCGCCCT
>CALBKQ010000158.1 GCA_937895645.1 uncultured Clostridia bacterium | reverse complement strand
CCTTTTCTGTCTTTGCAGTTACAGAATAACTAACAAAATCGAGGATATCTACAATTCTTGCATGCAAACGGAAATATTTGTCTTCAACGCGGAAAGAAGATAAGCGCTTAATACCCCCCGACCGAAATAGATTGAGGCAGGATCCCACAAACGGGACCCTGCCGTGATTGTATTGAGGTGTGATTATTGAGCGCTTATGCTTGAACAATTTGAGTATGAATTATTTGTCTAACTTTTGGGGGTCACTTCATTTATGGAAGGCAGCTGTTATAATAACTATAAGGCAAAGTGCACATGCAATAATTCGCATGTGCACATTAAACCATATTAACTTACTCGCGTGAAAACAGGAAGAACAGCTTTTGTATTATTTCCATCTGCTGTGAAGATAATTTAACTCCTGCACCAGTTGAATGTACAAATTCCTTAAAAAGCAGTTCAATAAAAAATATAAATCAAGCAATATTTTAAGTAGTGGTTGGACTGGATACAGTTGGAATACTGAATTGTTTCCGGACTATAAAGGTTTCTTGCAAAAACTTCACGATATGGGACTGAAAGTTACCCTTAATCTTCATCCTGCAGACGGTGTACGTGCATTTGAAGATATGTATGAAGATATGGCAAAAGCTATGGATATTGACCCGACTACTGAAAAGTCAGTTGAGTTTGATATGACTGATAAGAATTTTATCAACGCTTACTTTGATATTCTTCATCATCCTTATGAAAATCAAGGCGTTGACTTTTGGTGGATTGACTGGCAACAAGGCACAAAGAGTAAAAAAGCAGGTCTTGACCCTTTGTGGCTTCTTAACCACTATCATTATCTTGATACTGACCGTGAAGAACGCAGACCAATGATTTTGTCACGCTATGCGGGTATCGGCTCACATCGTTACCCATTAGGCTTTTCAGGTGATACCGCAATAAACTGGAGTGTTCTTAACTTCCAGCCATACTTTACTGCAAATGCAGCAAACTGTGGTTACACTTGGTGGAGTCACGATATTGGTGGTCATATGATGGGCGACCATGATGATGAACTTTACATTCGTTGGTTACAATTTGCAGTATTTTTGCCAATTTTAAGACTTCATTCAACTAATCTTGATGTTCTTGGCAAAGAACCTTGGAATTTCTCTTGGGAGGCAGAGACTTTAGGTACAGAGTATTTGCGTCTTCGTCATAAGATGATTCCATATATTTATGCTATGAATTATCGTACTTATAACGAGGGCAGAGCATTATGTGAACCGCTTTATTATACATATCCTGATTATAAAGAAGCATTTGAATACGGAAATGAATATTTCTTCGGTTCAGAACTTCTTGTATGTCCTGTAACTACAAAAATGGATGATAAAACTAAAACTGCTGCAACAAAGGTATGGTTGCCAAAGGGCAGGTGGACTAATATTTTTGATGGTAAAATCTATAAGGGTGGTCAGGAAACAGTAATCAACAGCCCTATTAATACAATTCCTGTACTTGCTAAAGAGGGCGCAATTATTCCAATGTCAAAAGACAACGGAAATTCTTGGGAATGTCCTGAACGCCTTGAAATTGACATTTATCGTGGTAATAATGCAATCAAATTCTATGAAGATGACGGTGAAACAGGTAAGTATAAGAATGGTGAGTATTCAATTACTACAATGACTGTTGCTGAAGAGGAAAATACCATTAAGTTTACAATTAGCGGTGGTAAAACTCTTAAATGTATTCCTGCACAGCGCGAATACATACTTAACTTCAAAGATGTTAAAGATTTTGACGAGGTTGAAGTTATGGTAAACGGAATAGTTACCCCTGTAACATGCGGTAAATCTTTCGTTAAAATCGGCGGAGTAAGTGTAAAAGACGAAATCACAGTGACACTTACAGGTGTTGTTGCTCGAAAGAATAAACCTGTAAAAGAGCGTGCACTTGATTGTATTATTCACCTTAATGGTGGAAATATGAAGAAAATGCTCACAAGTA
>CALBKQ010000157.1 GCA_937895645.1 uncultured Clostridia bacterium | reverse complement strand
TTTATATATGTTACTCATGACCAAGAAGAAGCACTTTCAATGTCAGATACCGTTGTTGTTATGAATGGTGGCGAAATTCAGCAAATCGGCACTCCTCTTGATATTTACAACGAGCCTAAAAATGCCTTTGTTGCTGACTTTATTGGTGAAAGTAATATCCTTGACGGTATTATGAAAGAAGACTTTACCGTTGAATTCAATAATATTAAATTCCAGTGCGTTGACAAGGGCTTTAAGAAAAATGAGCCTGTTGACGTGGTAATCCGTCCTGAAGATATTGACGTTGTTCCCCCTGAAAAAGGTATGTTACAAGGCACGGTTACATCAGTAACCTTCAAAGGCGTTCATTATGAAATTATTGTTGATATTGACAATTTCAAGTGGATGATTCAGACTACTGAAAAGAGTGAAGTTGGTGACGTAATCGGTATTTCTATTGACCCTGATGAAATGCACATTATGAAAAAATCACAGTATTCAGGTCTTTATGGTGACTATAGTTCATTCAGTGACGAATTTGACGAATTGTCAGAGGTAGGTGAGGAGTAATGAAAAAGTCCTCATTCCTTCAGAAGATGCTTAATGCACCTTATATGCTCTGGTCGGTGTTATTTATAGTAGCACCGCTCATAATGGTTATTTATTACGCTTTCACAGACGTAAACGGCAATTTTACAACGGATAATATTGTACAGATTGGTGACTACACAAATACCTTTATTTTGTCAATCAGTTACGGTGCAGTTGCAACGGTAATTTGTCTTTTGATTGCTTATCCCTTTGCTTATTTTCTTGCACAGACAAAGGCATCGTTCCAAAGTGTTGCAACAATGCTTGTAATGTTGCCAATGTGGATGAGTTTCTTAATCCGTACTTATTCATGGATTACAATTTTAGGCGAATCAGGTGTAATAAACAGATTTTTAGGACTGTTCGGTATAGAGCCTTTACAGATGCTTAATACTGGCGGAGCAGTTGTTTTAGGTATGGTTTATAACTTCTTACCTTATATGATTCTGCCTTTATATACTGCGCTTTCTAAAATGGATAACTCCCTTGTTGAAGCAGCACAGGATTTGGGTTGCAACAAGTGGTATTGTCTTAGAAAAGTTATATTCCCATTGTCAGTGCCCGGTATTGCAAGTGGCGTAACTATGGTATTCGTGCCAAGTGTAAGTACATTCTATATTACACAAAAACTTGGTGGTGGTCAGATTACACTTATTGGTGACGTTATTGAAGGCCAGTTCCAGACTGCATACAATTATAACCTGGGTGCAGCACTCTCACTTGTGCTTATGGTTATGATTTTAATCTGTCTTGGTGTGCTTAATTACTTTACTGACAGTGAAGATGACGGAGGTGTGCTTATATGACAAAAACATCTCTCGCATCTAAAATCTACTTAGCACTTGTATTTATATTCCTTTATGCACCAATGGTTGTAATGATGGTGTTCTCATTTAATGGAACAGAAAGCACATATATCTTTGAAGGATTTTCACTTCAATGGTATGAAAAACTTTTCCACGATAAAGCAACTATGGATGCCCTTAAAAATACTATTGTATTGGCAGTAATTTCTGCTGCAATCGCAACTGTACTTGGTACTCTCGCAAGTGTGGGAATTAACTCAATGCGCAACAAATTTGTCAAGTCATCTGTAATGACAGTTACAAATATTCCTATGATGAACCCTGAAATCGTAACGGGTATTTCAATGATGCTCTTGTTCGTTTTTGCAGGGGTAATGCTCAACAAAAAAGATGTTTTGGGCTTTGGCACAATCCTTATTGCCCATGTAACATTCCAGTTGCCTTATGTTATTCTGTCAATATTGCCGAAACTCAAACAGACTGACAACAGAATTTTTGAGGCGGCACAGGACTTGGGTTGTCATCCCGTAAAAGCATTTTTTAAGGTTGTATTTCCTGCAATTCTTCCAGGCATTATTTCAGGTGCAATTATGGCGTTTACATTGTCACTTGACGATTTCATAATCAGTTACTTTACAAACGGACCTGATTTCCAGACTTTGCCTATTCACATTTTCTCAATGACAAAGAAACGCGTAAAGCCTGATATGTATGCTCTTTCAACTCTTATTTTCGGTGCAATGTTTGTGCTTTTAATTCTTATGAATGTGGCACAGTCACGCTCTGATAAAAAACAGAGAAAAAAGCAGAAGGAGGGTAACGAATGAAAAAACTACTCTCTTTAGTTATCACTTTTATTGTGATTGTTTCTGTATTTGTGACTCCTGTTTATGCAGAAGATGACCTTTTCTCAGCTGATACTATTGAATATTATAAAAACCTTGGTCTTCAGGGCACAGTACTTAATGTGTATAACTGGGGCGAATATATTGATGACGAAGAAGTTGATGTGATTTCTGAGTTTGAACGCCTTACAGGGTGTGATGTAAACTATACAACATTTGAGTCAAACGAAAATATGTATTCAAAGCTTTCAGGTGGTGGGGTAAGTTACGATATTATTATTCCATCTGACTATATGGTTGAGCGCCTTATTTCAGAAGATATGCTTTTGCCACTTGATTACAATAATATTCCAAACTACGACAAGTATTTTGATAAAGATAAATATGGTCATCTTGTAGAGAATGGAATAAGTGATTACGGTGTAATCTATAATGTTGGCTCAACAATCCTTATTTACAATACAAAATATGTAAAAGAAAAACCAACAAGTTGGAAAGTGCTCTGGGACGAACAATATAAAGGTAAAATCCTTATGTTCAATAACCCTCGCGATTCTTTTGCTATTGCGCAGTTTGTTTTAGGACAAAGTATCAATACAACAGAAAAAGCGGATTGGGATGCAGCGGCAGCACTTCTTTTAGAACAACGCCAGAAAGTAAAACCTGAATATGTAATGGACGAAGTCTTTATTAAAATGGAAAGTGGCGAATACGCTTTTGCTACTTACTATGCAGGGGATTACGAATTGATGGTTGAAAACAACCCTGATTTAGCGTTCGCATTCCCTGAAGAAGGCGTTAATACATTCTATGATGCTATGTGTATTCCAAGTGCATCGCAAAATAAAAAGGGTGCCGAGGCATTTATAAACTTTATGTTAGAGCCGGAAATTGCCCTTGCCAATGCCGAGTATATCTACTATGCAACACCTAATAAGGCGGTTACAGACAATCCTGATTATTCTCTTGGCAGTAGTGACGCAGTTTACCCTGACGAACTTAAAAATAGTCAGGCTTTTCACAATTTGCCTACTGACACATTGCAGTATATGAATACTCAATGGATGAAGGTTAAAGGTGAAAATGACACAAAAGGACTTTACACTGCATTCTTTTCAGTAATCGCAGTTGTGGCGGTAATCATAATCCTTCATATTCTTAAAAAGAACAGAATGAAAAAATACTATAATGTATAATATGATAGGGTGGGGCTTGACCCCACCTTTGTTATAATATACTTGTATTGGTGAATGAAATGACAGAAAAGCAAAAACGATTTGAAGAATTGGCACAAAGAGCTAATGACCGTGGTTATACAGTTTTTTCTGATTTTTTGGGACTTTCCGAAATATCAGAAATTTCTGCTATGCGTTTTTCTGTACCTGTAACTTTGTGGGGCGGATATAAAAATGCAGAAAGGTGTGTTGCTTGTTTTGGTGACCGAGAATACTTTGCAGATAAATTCGATTATCCCATTAAATTTATTCTTATAAAACCTGTTAATCAGAGATTTGCCGACAATCTTTCTCATCGTGATTTTCTTGGTTCTCTTATGGGTCTTGGAATCAGCCGCGAAGTGCTGGGGGACATAATAATCAGTGAAAACAAAGGATATCTGTTTTGCCTTGAAACAATTGCTGATTATATAATGGAAAATCTAACACAAGTAAGACACACTACAGTTGAATGTGAACTGACGGAGAACATTCCAACAGATATTCTGCCACAACCTGAAAATCTTGAAATTATAGTTTCATCTGAACGGCTTGATGTTATAGTTTCTGCTATTTATAAAATGTCGCGAAGTCAAGTGTTGCCAATATTCCATACAGAAAAAGTCTTTGTGAATGGCATTGTTAAAACAAGCCCATCTGCAATACTTAAAGTTGGTGATAAAGTTTCAGTTCGCGGATTCGGTAGATTTACATATAATGGTGTGTTACGTCATACTAAAAAAGAACGACTGGTAATAAGTGTCGATGTTTTTTAAGCACAAAAAAGACCACTTGATTTATTCAAGTGGTCAATTTTTTTAATTGAATTTCTTTACTGCTTTTTTAACCGCACTTGCAACGGGTGGAGCAATAACTGTTGTTGTAACAATTTCCATAACTCCGTTAAGTCCAACAAATGCAACTAAAAATGGTAAAAGTTCTGCACCATTACGAATTCCCATTATGTAATCGCTTTCTCCGAAGAAAATCATCAGTAAACTCATAAAGAAAACTGTGTTAAGTACAGGGGCGAAAAAACTTGCAATAACTAATGCCAGTTTTCGCTTTTTTCTTGCGATAAGCTTATAAATTACTCCACAAAGATAACCCATAAGCACACGAGGTGCTATACACATTATGAATGTATATACAGGATTAATGCTGAAAAGCGTTGTGCCAAAAAGGTCGAGTCCGAAGCATTGTATAAAACTTGTAATACCGAATACAAGCCCTAAAAATGCACCCGATTTCTCGCCTAAAGTGATTGCACCAACTGCAACGGGTACCATAATAAAGGTCATTTTTACAGGTCCTATTGGTAAATACCCGATTGGTGTGAACGCCATAAGTACAATAAGGGAAGTAAGTATAGCGTTTTGAGCAAGAAATAATGTCTTTCTTTTTCTTGCTCGTTTTGTGGACTTTGCCATTTATATTCCTCCTCGCTACTGTTCCTGAAAATAGGATACAATGCAAAATTTGACAAACAAATATTTAGTTGTTTTTCTCGTAGATTGTTTTAAGCCCTTTAAGAATAAGGTCTTGGTCAAGTACCATTTCTCTTTTGCATACAGGGGCAATAAAGTTAGCAAGTCCTCCTGTTGCAACAATTGTTTTTGGCTCACCAAGTTCGTTTACAAAATGCTCAACAATGCCATCAATCATAGATGCAGTACCAAGTACTATTCCACTTTGCATACTTTCAATAGTGTTAGTTCCACAAGCTTTTTTTGGTGGCTCAAGGGGGATTGCAGGCAAAAGTGAACTTGTGTCAGTAAGTGCTTTTAGGGAAATCGCAACACCGGGGGCAATCATACAACCTCTAAAATTGCGGTTTTCATCAACTGCGCAGATTTTTGTAGCAGTACCTAAATCCACAATAAACGCAGGTAATGGGTATTCACTTACTGTACCAACTGCACCTGCAGCAAGGTCTGCACCAAGTTGAGCAGGATTATCAATAAGAATATTAAGCCCAGTTTTTACTCCGGGCGAGAGCACAATAACTTTTTTGTTTGTAAGACGCTTGATTGCGTTTTTAATATGAACAGTAATTTCAGGTACAACTGATGAGATTACAGAACCTTCAATTTCACTTGCTTTAATGCTGTAAACTGAAAAAATGTTTACAAAATCAACTGCATATTGGTCGTCAGTTTTCTGACGGTCAGTAGAAATACGGGCACTCATTGTAAGCTCGTCATTATTAAAAATGCCAAGATTTATATTTGTGTTACCTATATCAACTGTAAGAAGCATATTCTCACCTCACAAAAACAATATAATAAGTATATACCATTTTTTGTTGTTTAGCAAGTGAAAATGTAGGGGCCATTCACGAATCACCCGTTTTGTGTTTATAATGTCTTGTGTTTAATTGTAATTTCTATAACATTTATTGAATCGTCAGTATGTCTTTCTTCAAAATACTTACACGCTTTGGTCTGAACTTGTCGATTTTTAACCATAGGGTATCTGCAATGCCCAAGTTCACTATGAACAAACCTACCACCGATATTTACAAAGTGCTTTACAAAATGTTCACAGTTGCCACAAATTTGTTCCATAATTATCACCTCAAAAGTATTATAGAACAAAATAATCTAAAAATCAATAGAACAAATTAAACTATGTATAATATTTGTTGGGTGATATTATGATTTGGAATGAAAGAATAAAAGAATTACGAGAAGACCGTGATTTAACTCAATCACAACTAGCAGAGATTTTAGGAACTACACAAAGAACAGTAAGTTATTATGAAAACAATCAAAGAGAAATTCCTGTAAATGTTCTTGTTAAATACGCAAAACATTTTAATGTATCATTAGATTATATTTGTGGGTTGGAATAATATTTTATAGGTGAATTTTTTGCTTCGTAAAAGTGAAGTTCTTATCAGAGGGAAGTTTTTTAGAAAAGTGAAGTTGAGTTTGCATTACACCGTTAGGTGTAACTTCACTACAAAGTAACTTCACTGTGTTTACACAACTTCACTTGCCACAAGGCAAACTTAGTTATAAAGAGGTGAAAAAATGCTCTGCAACTTGTGTCCTAGAAACTGTAACGCAGAAAGAAATGAAAATGTTGGTAACGGATTTTGCAAAATGCCAGAAAACCCTGTACTTGCTCGTGCAGACATTCATAATTGGGAAGAGCCTTGCATAAGTGGAGAAAAGGGTACAGGTGCAATTTTCTTTTCAGGGTGCAGTCTTAAATGTTGCTTTTGTCAGAATTACCCCATAAGTCATGAAAATAAAGGCGAGGCAATCACGACAACTCGTCTTATTGAGATTATTAAAGAACTTGAAGATAAGGGAGTACATACTATTGATTTTGTAAACCCTACTCATTTTTCACATATTATTCTTGAGGCACTTACAAAATACAAACCACAAGTCCCCGTGGTTTACAACTCGTCAGGGTATGATAGTGTTGAAACTCTAAAAAAACTCGAAGGGCTTATTGATGTTTATCTTCCTGACTTAAAATATTTCAGTAGTGAAAAGTCGGGTAATTACGCAAAGTGTCCTGATTATTTTGAAAAAGCAAGTAAAGCAATTCTTGAAATGTATCGTCAGCAACCTAAAACACAGTTCAAAGACGGCATAATTCAAAAAGGAATTATAATCCGTCATCTTGTATTGCCAAAAAATACAGACGAAAGCAAAAATATACTTTTATGGATAAAAAACAACCTGCCAGAAGATACATACATAAGCATTATGAGTCAATACACTCCTTATGGTGAGATTTCAGATTTCAAAGAATTAAACCGCAGACTTACAACAGCTGAATACAATAAAGTGGTTGATTACTTTGTGGATTTAGGCTTCACAAACGGCTTTATGCAAGAAAAAACATCTGCGAAAACTGATTTTATACCAAGTTTCGATGGTACAGGTGTAAAATAATGTTGAAATCCATAAAAATTGTGATATAATTTTTACATAAATTTTATAAGAAAGAAGGATTTTTCAAATGAAAGGATTTTTCAAAGAATTCAAGGATTTTGCTATGCGTGGTAACGTTATCGACCTTGCAGTCGGTGTTATTATCGGTGGTGCTTTCCAGAAAATCGTAACATCAGTAGTTAATGACCTTGTAATGCCACTTATCGGTCTTATTACAAAAGGTAGCGACTTTGCATCAAAATTCGTAGCGCTTGACGGTGGCGAATATGCAACAATAGAAGAAGCAACTGAAGCAGGTGCAGCAATTCTTACATACGGTAACTTTATTGCAGTAACTATTGATTTTCTTATTATGGCGTTTGTTATTTTCCTTCTCGTTAAAGGACTTAACAAGCTTACATCCCTCGGCAAAAAGCCAGAAGTTGTAGAAGAAGTAGCTCCAACTACAAAAGTTTGTCCATTCTGCAAAAGCGAAATTGCTATTGACGCTACAAAGTGTGCTCACTGCACATCAGACGTTGAATAATTATGTATAAACTTGGTTTTATCGGCTGTGGAAATATGGCTACAGCTATTCTTAATGGCGTAGTCAAGTCACAATATGTAAATAGTGCAGAAATCTGCGTTTTTGACACTTGTGAAGAAAAAGTAATCGCACTTAAAGATAGTTTAGGTGTAGAGATTGTGTCATCTGCTAAAGAAGTTGCAGAAAAATCACAGGTTGTAGTTCTTGCAGTAAAGCCACAGGTTTTTCCTGATGTTTTACCACAAATTAAAGATGCACTTTCTGAAAACAACAATGCACTTGTATCAATTGGTGCAGGCAAAACAATTTCTTACCTTTGCTCATTTCTTGAAAGCAATACACCGGTTATTCGCGTTATGCCTAATATTAATGCAAAAGTGGGTGCTTCAATGAGTGCTGTTTGTAAAAATGAGAAAGTAAGTTATGCGCTTCTTGATTTTGTAAAGGGACTTTGTCAGAGCTTTGGTGATGTAATCGAATTACCTGAAAGTCAGTTTTCAATTTTCTCGGTAATTGCTGCTTGTTCACCTGCTTATGCGTTTATGTTTATTGATTCAATGGCGCGTGGTGCAGAAAAGAACGGTATGAAACGTGAAGACGCTCTTAAAATCTCTGCACAGGCGGTGCTCGGAAGTGCAAAAATGATGCTTGAAACAGGCGACTCACCATGGGCGCTTATCAACAGTGTATGCTCGCCGGGTGGCACAACTATTGAAGGTGTTGCAAAACTTCAGAACGAAGATTTTGATAAAGCCGTTATGGACGCAGTACAAGCATCATACGAAAAAGACAAAAGAATGTAAATTTAAGGCACGAGTTAACTCGTGCTTTATTTTTCGCTTTATATGTGTTAAAATAGAAATCAGTAAAATTCGAAAGGACTTTTATAATGGTTATAAATGGTTTTCAGAAATTAACATTACTTGATTATCCCGGCAGAGTTGCTTGTACAATTTTTACTGCTGGGTGTAATATGCGTTGTCCTTTTTGCCATAACGCATCACTCGTAACTCATATTGATAGTGACAATACATTCAGTACAGAAGAAATCCTTGACTATCTTAAAAAACGTCAGGGCATTTTAGAGGGTGTTTGCATTACAGGTGGTGAGCCATTACTGCAACCTGATATTAAAGAATTTATTACAGAAATCAAAAATCTTGGTTATTCAGTTAAACTTGACACCAATGGTACATTCCCTGAAAAATTAAAAGAATTAGTTAATGAGGGTCTTGTTGACTATGTTGCTATGGACATTAAAAACAGTAAATCCAAATACAAAGAAACAGCAGGAATAAATAACCTTGATTTGTCAAAAATAGAGGAAAGCGTAGATTTTTTAATTAACGGTAATATAGATTTTGAGTTTAGAACAACTATTGTCAATGAGTTTCATACTGTTGAAGATATACAAGATATTGTGGTGTGGATTCGCGGCGCACACAAGTATTTTTTACAGAACTTTGTGGATTCAGGTGATTTAATAGGGGAGTGTTTAACCCCCGCAACCCTTGATACACTTAAGGAAATGCGCGAAAAAGCGACAGAAATCGTGCCAGATGTTCAAATTCGTGGGGTTTCTTAAAAACCCACAAAAAACACAATATATTGTGTGAAAACCTATTGACAAAACACTATATATGTAATATAATAAGTCTCGCTAACCCGAAAAAATTAGCGGGATTTATTCTTTTATACACAGAAAAAATTAAACCAATAGGGAGGATGCACAATGTATAACGTACTTAAAAGAGATGGCAAAATCGCAAATTTTGACGTAAAAAAGATTGCAGACGCTATTACACAGGCATTTGAAGCTTGTAACAAACAGTTTAACCCTGATATTATCGATTTCTTAGCTCTTAAAGTAACAGCAGATTTCGAACCAAAAATCAAAGATGGTAACATCGCAGTTGAAGATATTCAGGACAGTGTTGAATCAGTTCTTATTAAAGCAGGTTATGATGATGTTTCTAAAGCATACATTATCTACCGTCGTCAGAGAGAAAAGGTTCGTAACCTTAACGCAACAATGGTTGACTACAAGGCAATCATTGATAACTACCTTAATGTTAATGACTGGCGTGTTAAAGAAAACTCAACAGTTACTTACTCAGTAGGTGGTTTGATTCTTTCAAACTCAGGTGCAGTTACTGCTAACTATTGGCTTTCAGAAATTTATGATGATGAAATCGGCAATGCTCACAGAAATGCTGATATTCACATTCACGACCTTTCAATGCTTACAGGTTACTGTGCAGGTTGGTCATTAAAACAGCTTATTCAAGAAGGTCTTGGCGGTGTTCCAGGTAAAATCACATCTGCTCCTGCTGCTCACCTTTCAACACTCTGCAATCAGATGGTTAACTTCCTTGGTATTATGCAGAATGAATGGGCAGGTGCTCAGGCTTTCTCATCATTTGACACATATCTTGCTCCTTTCGTAAAAGTTGATAATCTCACATACAAAGAAGTTAAACAGTGCATTCAGTCATTTATTTATGGTGTTAACACTCCATCTCGTTGGGGCACACAGTCACCATTCACAAACATCACTCTTGACTGGACAGTTCCAAACGACCTTGCTGAACTTAACTGTATTGTTGGCGGCAAGGAGATGGACTTCAAATATAAAGA
>CALBKQ010000156.1 GCA_937895645.1 uncultured Clostridia bacterium | reverse complement strand
ATTCTTAAAAGAGGGCACTCGTTGGTATCTTCGCATTACTATTGACAAAGAAGGCGGTGTAAGTATTGACGATTGTGTCGATATGCACCACGCAATTGACGGTCCGTTAGATGAAGCTGACCCTATTGAACAAGCATATAATTTGCAAGTACAATCCCCCGGTATTGAGCGTGAGCTTTGCAGGGATTTTCACTTTGAGTGTTATTTGGGTGAAAAAATTCAGGTTAGACTTATCAAGGCTTTTGAGGGCAAGAGAGAATACAAAGGTATTCTTATTGACTACGACAACGAAAGCGTTACAATCGCCATTGATGAAGAAACTGAAATGAATATATTAAAAAAAGAAGCATCTTGGATTAAAGCAGACGATTTTGGTGGAATCGGCGACATTGACTAAGATATATTGGAGGTATTTGGAAAATGAATAAAGAATTTTTTGAAGCAGTTGCTTTAATGGAAAAAGAAAAAGGTATTCAGGCAGATTACCTTTATGACAAAATCAGTGAAGCAATTGTTAAGGCAGTAAGAAAAGATTACAACAACAAAGATGTAGTTGCTTGTGACATTGACCCGGAAGCACAGACAATGAGAGTTTATATTCACCTTAACATTGTTGAAGAACTTGAAGATTGGGACACTGACATTCTTGTTGAAGACGCAAAAGAGTATCGTGAAGATGCTAAAGCAGGTGAAACTCTTGAAATCGACCTTGACACAATGAAATTTGGTCGTATTGCAGCGCAGACTGCGAAGCACGTTATCCGTCAGGGTATCAAAGACGCAGAGCGTGGTCAGGTAATTCGTGACTTCCAGTCAAAAACACAGGACCTTGTTACTGCAAAGGTAAGCAGAATTGACCCAGTTACAGGTAATGTTACACTTGAAATCGGTAAAGGTACAGCAGTTCTTCCAAAAGGTGAACAAGTGCCTGACGAAACATTTACAGAGGGTGAACTTATTAAAGTTTACATCAGCGAAGTTAGAGATACTGAACGTGGACCAAGAGTTATGATTTCAAGAACACACAAAGGTCTTGTTAAACGTCTTTTTGAACAGGAAGTTCCTGAAATCTATGATGGTGTTGTTACAATTCATTCAATTTCCCGTGAAGCTGGTATTAGAACAAAAATGGCAGTAAGCAGTTCTGATGAAAATGTTGACCCAATCGGCGCTTGTATCGGTCAACGTGGTGCTCGTGTAAACAACATTGTTGAAGTTCTTGGTGGCGAGAAAATCGATATTGTTAAATACAGTGAAGACCCTGCAGAATTTGTTGCAGCTGCTCTTGCTCCTGCAAATGTACTTAGCGTTGAAATTGTTGACAAGGAAGCAAAGTCTTGTCAGGCTACTGTTCCCGACCACCAACTTTCCCTTGCAATCGGCAACAAAGGCTTGAACGCAAAACTTGCTGCAAAGCTTACAGGTTGGAAAATCGACATTAAACCTGAAAGTGGCTTCTACGAAGGCTAATCTTTCTACTAAAAGTTATTGAAAGGAGACTTGAAGCGTGAAACAGAAAAAAATACCAATGCGTAGATGCACAGGTTGTGGTGAACAAAAGCCTAAAAAAGAACTTGTACGAGTTGTTAAAACTCCTGATGGTGAAATATTGCTTGACCTTACAGGAAAGGCGTCCGGCAGAGGCGCTTACATCTGCAACAACGCTGAATGTCTTAAAAAAGCCAGAAAGTCAAAACGAATTGACAGAACTTTTGAAATGACAATTCCTGATGAGGTCTACAGACAGATGGAGGAAGAAATCAGTAAAGATGATGAATAATAATCTTAACGGTCTTCTTGGCCTTTGCAGAAAAGCGTGTAAAATGGCAATAGGTCATGACGCGGTGATTACCTCAATCAAACAAGGCAAATCACAACTTGCTATCACCTGCTGTGACGCGTCACCTCGTCTTAAAAAAGAAATACTGGACGAGTGTAATTTTAATAACCGCAACATAAAATATGTTGACGCACCATTCACAATGAGTGAATTAGGATTTGCAATCGGTAAAAAAGCAGGAGTTATTTCAATTGACGAAGAAGGCTTTGCAAACAAGTTATACAGTATTATAACGGGAGGTTATGAATATGGTGAAAAAATATAAAATCCATGAACTTGCTAAAGACTTTAATATTCAGAGCAAGTATATTATAGAAAATCTTTCAAAACATTTTGAGGGAGAAAAGAAATCACAGACTGCCCTTGAAGAAAAAGAACTTGATTTTCTTTTTGATTTGATTACAAAAGAAAACTCAGTAAAGAGTTTTGACGAATATTTCGCTGCTGTTCCACAAGAAAAACCAAAAGCTGAACCTAAAAAGGAAGCAAAGAAGACAGAAAAACCTGCTGACAATAAAAAGCAGAACATTCCTGCGCAACAGGGCAAATCAGAACAGCCTAAGAAGAAAGAAAAAGACCCTGCAAAACCAATGCAGGCTCGTACAAAAGGCGAAATGCGTCATATTGATACAAGAGCCAACTCTTTCGATGCTGAAAAATACAACGAAAGATATGAAAATATTGCTCCTGCAAATGCTCACCAGAGCGACAATATGGTTAAAAAGCAGAAGCTTAAACAAAAGAGCCAACAGTACCGTAAACAAGGTATGAGAAGTGGCAAGAAGGAAACAGAAGCAGAAAGACTTAAGAGAATTGCAGCAGAACGCGCAAAGAAACCACCTGTAATCACAGTTGGTGACGAAATCACAGTTGGTGAACTTGCATCTCGTCTTAAAATGACCGCTGCTGAAGTTATCAAAAAACTTTTCTCACTTGGTATGATGGCTACTGTAAACGAAGTTATTGACTTTGATACAGCAGAAATTGTTGCAACTGAACTTGGTGCAAAGGTTAACCGTGAAGTTGTTGTTACAATTGAAGAAAGAATTATTGACGACTCAGAAGACGATGAAGAAAACCTTGTAACACGCGACCCTGTTGTAGTTGTTATGGGTCACGTTGACCACGGTAAAACATCCCTTCTTGATGCTATTAAAAATACAAATGTTACTGCAACTGAAGCGGGTGGTATTACACAGCACATCGGTGCTTACAGAGTAAACCTTAACGGTCAGTATATTACATTCCTTGACACACCTGGTCACGCTGCGTTTACATCTATGCGTGCTCGTGGTGCTAAGGCTACTGACGTTGCAATTCTTGTTGTTGCTGCTGACGATGGTATTATGCCACAGACTATTGAGGCTATTAACCACGCTAAAGCTGCTGAGGTTGACATTATTGTTGCTATCAACAAAATGGATAAACCTGGTACAACAGTTGATAAGATTATGCAACAGCTTACAGAACACGGTCTTGTTCCTGAAGAATGGGGCGGTGACATTATCTGCGTTCCTGTTTCTGCAAAAACACACATGAACATTGACAAACTTCTTGAAAATGTTCTTCTTACTGCAGAAATGAGAGAACTCAAAGCTAACCCTAACAGAGCAGCTAAAGGTATTGTTATTGAAGCTCGTCTTGATAAGGGTAAGGGTCCTGTTGCTACACTTCTTGTTCAGAATGGTACACTTCATTCAGGTGACATTGTTGTTGCAGGTACTGCAGTTGGTCGTGTTCGTGTTATGGTTGATGACAAACACCGTTCAATTAAAGAAGCAGGCCCGTCAGTTCCTGTTGAAATTATGGGTCTTGACGAAGTTCCACAGTCAGGTGATGTATTTAATGCAGTTTCTGACGAAAGACTTGCCCGTGAACTCGTAGAAAAGAGAAAGCAAGAAAAGAAAGAAGAACAGTTTAACCAGTATCAGAAAGTTACTCTTGATAACTTGTTCTCATCAATTAACGCAGGTAAAATCAAAACTCTTAACATTATCGTTAAGGCAGACGTTCAGGGTTCTGTTGAAGCAGTTAAACAAAATCTTGAAAAGCTTTCTAACGAAGAAGTTGCAGTTAAAGTTATCCACGGTGGTGTTGGCGCAGTAAGCGAATCAGACATTATGCTTGCAAATGCGTCAAATGCTATTATAGTTGGTTTCAACGTTCGTCCTGACCCAGTAGCTGCTGAAATTGCAGAACGCGACGGCGTTGATATGAGAATGTACCGTATCATTTATGACTGTATTGAAGAAATTGAAGACGCTATGAAGGGTATGTTAGCACCTAAATTCCGTGAAGTACTTCTTGGCAGAATTGAAGTTCGCAACGTATTCAAACTTTCATCAGCAGGTATGGTTGCAGGTTCTTATGTTCAGAACGGTAAAGTTACAAGAAATGCACAAATCCGTGTTGTTCGTGACGGTATTGTTATTGCTGAAGATGCAATTTCTTCACTTAAGCGTTTCAAGGATGACGTTAAGGAAGTAGCTTCAGGTTACGAATGCGGTATTGGTCTTAACAAGTTTAATGACGTTAAGGAAGGCGACATTTTTGAAGCCTTTATTATGGAGGAATACAGAGACTAATGGCAGGTTACAGAGTAGGCAGAGTTTCAGAAGACATTAAGCGTGAAATTGTGGCTATTATCCGCGAGTTAAAAGACCCCAGAGTTAAAGATAAAATCTTAACTGTTGTTCGTGTTGATGTAAGTTCTGACCTTTCTTTTGCAAAAGTTTATGTAAGCTCAATGAGTGGCATTGAAGATGCAAAAGAGGCAGTTAAGGGACTTACATCTGCAACAGGTCTTATTCGTCGTGAGGTTGGCTCAAAACTTCACCTTCGCAAAACTCCTGAACTTAAATTTATTGCCGATGATTCAATTGAACACGGTATGGAAATATTTAAGAAAATCGAAAGTACTACAAGTACTTCCGATATTGAGGATTAAGTATGAATAAAATTGATGTAAAAGAGTGTTGTGCTCTTTTGAAAGAATATGATAATTATCTTATTCTCACACATCGCAACCCTGACGGTGACACGCTTGGCAGTGCATTTGCCTTAAAGCGTACACTTGATTTAATTGGTAAAAAGTCTTTTGTAAAGTGTATTGACCCAATGCACCCAAAATATTCTTATCTTTGGGAAGACATTGACAATCAGGAATTTACATTTGACAAAATAATTGCAGTTGACGTTGCTGATAAAAAACTTTTAGGCGAAAGTTTTGAAAAATCTTATGGTAACAATGTATGGTTGTGCATTGACCACCACATGTCAAACAGAGAGTATGCAGAAAATCTTCTTTTGGAAGACAAGGCTGCGGCTGCTGTTGTGATTTATGAAGTTATTTGCGAAATGGGTGTTACTATGACACCCCCTATCGCAAGTTGCGTTTATACAGGTCTTGCAACTGACACCGGTTGTTTTATGTTTTCAAACACCACACCTACTGTTCACAGAATTGCGGCAGATGTTATGGAAAAAGGCGCGGATTATGTAAACATCAACCGTCTTATGTTTGAAACAAAATCTTTGTCATATTTGCGACTTGAACAGATGGCAGTTTCTTCTATTGAAAGTTATTTTGACGGCAAATGTGCTATTATGACAATCACTCGCAAAATGTTTGAGGAAAGTGGCTCAAGTTCAACAGAGTGTGACGGTATTGCTGCAATTCCTCGCAAAATTGAGGGTGTGAAAATTGGCATTACAATCCGTGAACGTCACAATGGCAGTTACAAGGTGTCAATGCGCACTGTTGAACCTTATGACGCTGCAAAAATCTGTGGTAAACTTGGTGGTGGCGGACATAGTGCCGCTGCGGGTTGTGAATTTCAATGCTCACTCTCAGAAGTTAAAGCAACATTACTTAATACTATAAAGGCGGAATTTTAATGACAGGCATAATTTGTCTTGACAAACCACGCGATATGACATCTTTTATGGCGGTTAAAAAAGCCTCTCGACTTTTGGGTGTCAAAAAAGCAGGGCATACAGGCACACTGGACCCTATGGCTACCGGTGTAATTGTTATTATGTTAGGTCACTCTACTCGTTTTATCGAATTATTGCCTGAACACAAAAAAAGCTACACTGCAAGGGTAAAACTTGGTATTACAACTGATACTCTTGACATTACTGGCAAAGTTTTAACTGAAAGCCCCGTAAATGTCACACTTGAACAATTATTAAGTGTTACAGAGCAGTTTAAGGGCGAAATTTTACAGACTCCACCAATGTATTCGGCACTCAAAAAAAACGGTGAGCGTCTTTATGATTTGGCTCGTAAGGGCATTGAAATAGAGCGTGAAAGCCGAAAAATCACTATTGAAAAGTTAGAAATCTACGATTTTGACGGAACAGAATTTTCAATGAATGTCACCTGCTCGGCTGGTACATATATCCGTTCACTTTGTGACGATATTGGTCGCACTCTTGGTTGTGGTGCAGTTATGACAGAACTTCGTCGCACAAGTGCTAACGGATTTAGCATTGAAAAATCTGTAACACTAGAGAAATTAGAGCAACTTGTAAGTGAAAATAACGCTGAAAGTGTAATAACATCAGTTGAATCTGCACTTATGAGTTACCCTGAAATTATAGTTACTGCTCCACAGGCTAATCGTTTTCATAATGGTGGTACATTGGATTATGCACGACTTCACGGTGACTACCCTATTGGTACTTACCGTGTTTACTCCCCTGAGAGAAAACTTTTAGGTCTTGGAGAAATCAAAGAAGAAAAAAGCGACCTTACGGTAAGGAGGGTGCTGATAGACGAATGAAAAAACTTGCATTGGCGCTTGGCACCTTCGACGGTTTGCACAGGGGTCACTTAAATGTCTTGGGTGAGGCAAAAGCATTCAGAGAAGACGGATTTATTCCTGCTATACTTATGTTTGACATTCACCCACAAGCAGTACTCAAAGGTATTGCACCACCACTTCTCATTACAAGCGAAGAAAAGCAGGAAAAAGCAAAAGAACTTGGCATTTTGCCTGTTCACGTAAGTTTTGAAGAAATTCGCAACTTATCCCCTGAAGAATTTTTACGTGACATACTTATAAAAAAGCATAACGTAGGTGCCGTAATCTGCGGTGAAAACTTTCTTTTTGGCAAAGATGGTGGGGGTAACAGTAAAATATTATGTGAATTATGCGAAAAGTATGGTATAATTTACAAGATGGCTAAAAGCATTGACTATAAAGGTGAAATGATTAGTGCTACAAGAATTCGCGAGGCTCTCGCTAATGGTGATATTAAAACTGCCAACGAGATGCTTGGTCGTAATTTTTCTTACGATTTTCTTGTAGTTGAGGGTAATAAAATCGGTAAAAAGGTTTTTGGCTTTCCAACAATCAATCAACATTTCCCCACAGGCTTTATAAACTTAAAGCACGGTGTTTATGCTTCACAGTCAACAGTGGACGGTAAAATTTACCCGTCAGTTACAAACTTTGGTTGTCACCCTACTGTTGGTGGTGACAAAGTGCTTTCAGAAACTTGCATTTTAGGATTTGACGGTAATCTGTATTACAGAAAAATCAAGGTTGAACTTTTAGACTTTATAAGACCAGAAAAGAAGTTTAACACTAAAGACGAGTTAAAAGCACAAATTGATTATGATAGTAAATTAGCTATCAAGATTTTTGATAGTATAAATAATAATTAAAATCATCTATGAAAGGGAGATTTTTATGACAAAATTTTACAAAGCGTATTGCAGAGTATTCCAGAAGGTTATGTTTATTGCTGAATGCTTTATGCCATGGGGCGAGCCATTTATGCTTACAGGTCCTGGCAGCATTCGTAAGCTTCCAAACCTTATTAAAGAAAAGGGACTTAAGAAAGTGCTTATCGTAACAGACAAAGGTCTTACTTCACTTGGTCTTCTTAACTCTCTTTACGAAGAAATGGACAACGCAGGCGTTGAGTATGTAGTTTATGACGGTACTCAGCCAAACCCAACAATCGAAAACATTGAAGAAGCAAAAGATATGTACAATGCAAACGGTTGTCAGGGTATTATCGCATTTGGTGGCGGTTCACCAATGGACTGTGCAAAAATTGCCGGGGCTCGAGTTGTTAAACCAAATCAACCAGTTGAAAAAATGCGTGGACTTATGAAGATTCTTCGTCCACTTCCACCATTTTTTGCAGTTCCAACAACAGCAGGTACAGGTTCAGAATGTACTCTTGCAGCAGTTGTTTCTAACTCAAAAACACACGAAAAGAATGCTTGTAACGACCCATTCCTTCGTCCAAGATTTGCTGTGTTTGACCCTGAACTTACAGTAGGTCTTCCACCACATATCACATCAACAACAGGTATGGATGCTCTTACTCACGCTGTTGAAGCATACATTGGTAAATCAAATGTTAAGTCAACAACTCAGTATGCAGAAAAGGCAACAAAAATGATATTCCAGAACCTTGAAACAGCATACACAGACGGTAAAAACATTGAAGCAAGAAACAATATGCTTCTCGCTTCTTACTATGCTGGTATGGCATTTACTCGTGCTTATGTTGGTTATGTTCACGCAGTTGCACACAACCTTGGTGGTCAGTATGGTATTCCTCACGGTCTTGCAAATGCAGTTATTCTTCCTGTAATGCTTGAAAGCTATGGTGAAGCAGTTTATGGTTCACTTTCTAAACTTGCTGACCTTGTTGGTATTAAAGGCGATAGCGAAGAAGCAAAGGCAAAAGCATTTATTGCAGAAATCTATGCTATGAACGAAAGAATGAATATTCCAAAGGGCTTTGCACAGATTAAAGAAGAAGATATTCCTATTATCGTAGAACGTGCACTTAAAGAGGGTAACCCACTTTACCCAGTTCCTGTAATCTATGGCGAAGCAGAAATGACAGCTATTGTTAAATCTCTTATGATTAAGGAATAATTGAAAAATAAGCAAAAAATTAGGAACTCTCATTTGAGAGTTCCTTTTTTATTTTATTTATTGCTAATTTTTGCAATGCTTTCTTCCAACATATTTAACTTCTCGTTATATTTTGCAAGTTTTTCGCGTTGCTCGTTAACGAGTGCTTCAGGTGCTTTTGCAACAAAGTTTGCATTGTTAAGTTTGCCTGAAACAAATGCGATTTCTTTAAGCACGCCCGCTTTTTCCTTCTCAAGTCTTTTCTCAGAAGCTTCTTTTTCCCGCAACTGTTCTTTCTGCAAATAATTCCTATATCCGAGTTCAGATAACTGAACAGCGATATTATTAACCATCTCAGCAGCAGCTTCAAACTGCTCTCTTGTCATAACAGGAACCTTCTCTAAAGCATCACAATAAATCTCAGGATCTATACCGAGTTCTTTAGCCTTAGCAATATTCTCGTCTTCGCTCATTATCTCAGATTTTATTCTAACCTGCCCGATAATCCAACTTGCAATATGCTTATCCTTAAGAAAAATACTTACTCCGGCATCCATAAGTCCCGCTGATAAACACTTTTGTATAATTGGACCACCTTTATTAGGTCTTCCGAGTGCTGCGTCAGAAATTTTACAATTCTCAAAGCCTTTTGCAGAAGTCTTAATAAGCTTTTCACAAAAATAGCACTTACTACTCGGCTTAGTAATCCACTTACCTTCAGGAGATACAATTATAATACCCATATTAAGTGCTTTCGACATAGAATCTATTAACTTTTGAATCTCTGATAAATCAAACAAGTCCTCAAATTTGTAATTATCAATATTCTTAAGCACGACAATCGTCAACCTTCCTCTAAAAAAAGTTACAAATCGGTTTCACTTTTTCATTGTAACACAATATGAAATTTATTTCTATAATTTTTTTAGAAAAAACAACAAAATATGCCACTCCTTAATGGATAGTGGCAATAAAAAGTGGCAATTGTAAAAGCATAAAAGGATATGAAAAAGGGTTTCTTTAGCACTTATCGCCAAAGAAACCCTTTATTTAAGCCGTTTATAGCTCAATATATTGTTAGATTTTAACAATTTTTATCTCTTACTTGTAATTAACGATCTTTCCGAAATCAGCCTTGAGTGAAGCTCCTCCAACAAGACCTCCGTCGATATCTGCCTGAGCAAATAACTCAGCTGCGTTGCCTGCATTTACAGATCCGCCGTACTGGATACGAACTGCTTCTCATCAAAGATTTCACCGATGCAAACACGGATTGCATGGCAAACTTCCTGAGCCTGCTCTGTTGTAGCAACCTTACCTGTTCCAATAGCCCAGATGGGCTCGTAAGCGATAACTGCTGTCTTGGCCTGTTCTGCTGTAACGTTAAGGAAAGCAATCTTAATCTGCTGACGAATCCAGTCAATGGTGATACCCTGCTCTCTTTGAGTCAAAGATTCACCACAGCAGATAATTGGTGTAATTCCATGCTCAAAAGCCTTCAATACTTTCTTATTTACCGTCTCATCTGTCTCAGCAAAATACTCTCTTCTCTCAGAGTGACCGATAATCACATATTTTACCCCTACATCAGTCAGCATATTCGGAGAAATTTCACCAGTAAAAGCACCTTTCTCCTCATAGTACATATTCTCTGCACCAATCTGAATATTGGAACCCTTTGCCGCCTCCAATGCAGGAATAATGTCGATAGCAGGTACACAGAATACTACATCTGCTTCTTCAGTTACTACCAAAGGTTTTAAAGTATTTAC
>CALBKQ010000155.1 GCA_937895645.1 uncultured Clostridia bacterium | reverse complement strand
CCTTGTGATAATTTTACATTATCACACAACGAGATATTGACAATAATCTCAACTTGTGATATATAATGTATAATACCCGAAAGGAGAACACTTATGAACAAAAAGAGAATAGTTAAAATAATTACAATAATTCTTGCAGTTGTATTGGTTTGTGCAGGCTCATTTGGTGGCTACATATTATACAGATTTAATTTTAATGCACCAAAAGACCTTGCTCATAGTTATGATGAAATATACAATCAGGAACAAATTACCTATGATGTAGGTGATGATGGTGAGTTTTCAGTACTTAAAATCAATGATACACATTTTTATAATGGCACGTGTGAAAATGATGCTAAAACTATGTCTGCTTTAGAAATCATTCTTGATGGTACTCCTTGTGATTTTATTGTCGTAAATGGCGATATGGTTGACGGATTTAACCTTAATCCAGACTACGATAAATATGGTGCAACCAAAATTTTTGCAGACCTTATTGATAGTTATAACACTCCTTGGACATTTGTTCCGGGTAATAACGATAGTGAAATCGACGGAGAAAATGAAGATTTAATTGCATTTTTAATGCAGTATAAAAACTTTGTTTGTGGTAACAAGAGAAATATTGATGGTGATATGCAGTTTTTCGTTGACCTTGAATATAACGGTAAGTTAGCACATTCGCTTGCTTTTATAGACTCACATGCAAGAACAATCAAAGCAATTGGTGAGTATGATTATATAAAAGAAAACCAAATCAATTGGTTACTCGGCGAAATCGACGAAAGAAAAGTAAAAACAAGTGTGTTCTTCCATATGAATACACCTGCATTCAAGACAGCTTTTGAAAATGGTGATGCATATACCGATAACGGTTTCCCATCAGCTTATGTTTATGAACTTGACACAATCACCGAAAATAAACTCTTTGATGATATGACAAAAGATAATGAATACATTTCACTTATTTCTATAGGTCATGTTCATAGTAACAATATGTGTCATTTTTATAATGGCAGATATTATCAGTTAAGTAGTGTTAGTGGTTATAACGCTTCACATCCTGAAGATATGATACCATCTTGCACACTAACCGTAATTGATGTAACAGAAACTAATCCACAAGAAATGTACGAATTTGAAAAAAGGACTGTCATTCCTTATCTTGTTGACGGTTAATTATTATTGTATTTACAATAAATCTATACTATAATCATTATATAAACAATAATGAGGTGCAATTATGTTGGACTATTTTTCAAACGGCAAAGGCAAACCGTTTGTAGTTTTTGCATTTACAATTATTGCATATATCTTATTTGCGTTATCAACAATATTTGCTTTATCCATCTGCACCGAATGGTACGGATTAGTAATCGGTGCAATTTTAATAATTTTAGCAGTACCTGTTCATATATTTGCTAAAAAGCATAAATTACTTTATATTTTAAGTTATGCTCTTAATACCGTTGGTAGTGGATTTGCAGTATCTGCATATTATCTTGAAAAACAGTTGACAGTAATACCTGAAAATATGTTTTTGCCAATGTTAATACCTGCAATAATTTCATTGATTACATATTTGCTTGTAAGATTTTTCCCGAAAATAAAAAAATTGTTCTTGCAATATCCACTATTGGTACAATCGCAATGATGATAGCGTTTGCTTTTTTGTGGATTAAAAACGGTTATGAGTTTTACAGCTTTGCATTTTTCAATTCTGTTTTCACCCTGTTTTATGTAGTAGTTGATGCAGTAACAGTAGGTGAATATGATAGGTTAGTTATAAGGGATATTTCATTTGGCAGTTTTGGCATTTTCCTTGTAATTGCATTAGTTGTACTTTTCATAATAAGCGAGGGCGAAATTTTAGAAGGTGTATTTGACGGGATTTTCGACTTTGGCTCAACAGGAGAAACAAAATCAAAAAACAATAAAAGACATAAATAGTACAAAAAGCTCTGCTTAATCGCAGAGCTTTTTGATTTCATAATCTCTTTTTTTCAATTCTTCAACCAAGGTTTTATTATCTTTAATCTCTTTGTTAAACCAGATTCCACCTGAGCCTAAGTCTTCAATTTCGTGATAATCAGAACCTGATGTGACCATAAGGTCATATTTTTTTGCCCACATTTCAGCAATATCATTACTTGAATTATGTCGCGGGTTACCATTAAAAATCTCAACACCATCAAGGTATTTAGGATTTGTAACTTTCATACCGACTCTGAATGGGTGTGCCTGAAATACTAAAAATCCTTTTTTCTTTGCTAATTCATAAAATGATTTACTGTTCATATTAAGCAAATTGGGGTGTGAATATAAAAACTCTTCTGTAATTCCATACACAAGATAATCGTTGTCACCCTCGCTTGTACGGTAACGGATTTCCATTCCTAAAAGTACAGGGATTCTGCCGTTAGCAGCTTTTACTGCTGATTTGTAACCACGAAGAAAAAAATCAACTTTTTTCTTCCAAGGTAACATTTCACGACCATATTTCATAAATGTTGATGGGCTTAAATGGTCAGTTACAACAATTCCGTCATAACCTGCTTTTATATATTCTTCAACTGCAACTGCTGCCTTAACATTTGCGCAGTTACTAGTATCTTTTGTGTGAAAATGCATCTCATATAGATATTTTTTCAAAGTTTTCGCCTCAGTTTCTTTTCTATTGTTTATATTATATACTCTTTTCCTTGTAAAGTCGATATTTTTTTACATTTTTACAGTATTTTATATTTGAAAAAACTCTCATTTTGTATTATCATATATGTTAGATATTTTCGCATAATTTTCGGAGGTCAATTATGAACTGTAATTGTCAAAAATCTAATGATTTCTCACTTCTTGAGCCATGCTTACAAAAGTATGCAACTGTGCCGGGAAGTCTTATAACAATACTTCAGAACGCACAGGAAATTTATGGCTATTTACCCGTAGATGTTATTTTACATATTTCACAGCGTACAGGAATTAAAGTAACAAAAATTATGGGTGTTGCTACTTTCTATTCACAGTTCAGATTAGAACCAGTTGGCAAATATCTTATTATGCTTTGCCAAGGTACAGCGTGCCATGTAAACGGCTCATTACAGATTGAAAAAACAATCAACGAGTATTTAGGAATCAAAGATGGCGAAACAACAGAAGACGGACTTTTCACACTTAAGAATGTTGCTTGTCTTGGTTGCTGCAGTCTTTCTCCCGTAATGATGATTAACGACGAAACTTATGGCTCACTTACTCCCGAAAAAGCGATAAGTATATTCAAAGAATTACAGAAAGGGGAGAATGCAGAATGAAAATAGCAGTAGGACAAGGCAGCTGTGGTATTGCTGCAGGGG
>CALBKQ010000154.1 GCA_937895645.1 uncultured Clostridia bacterium | reverse complement strand
GTAATTGTTTTCATCTACAAAGGCAGATACATTTTCTACTGTTTCGTCAACACCATCTGTTAAATTTACCATTAAAAAATGCACTTCGTCTTTATATTCCTGATAAAGTTTATCAAATGCAGGAAGTTCTATTTTGCAAGGACCGCACCATGTTGCCCAAAAGTTAACAAGTATAGGCTTACCGATGTTTTCAGAAAGCGTGAACTCCTCACCTGTAAGAAGTGTTGCAAGAGTTTGTGCATCAAGGTCTTTTTCAAACTTATCTACACCTTGTGTACATTCTTCAACAAGACTTTCATCCTCTTCTTCGTCAGCAAGTTCTATCATAACAAGTGCATCTTCATAATCTGCTTTTAATTTTTCATAAGCAGAAACTTTATTTTTCAACACACTTGTACGCTGTAGTACTTTCTGTGAGTTCTGAATATCGTCCCAGAAACCGTCAGCAGCCTGTTGTTCTTCAAGAACCGCTATTTCACTTTTCATTTTTTCAAGACCTAATGCCTCTGCCAAGTTAGACAGTTCTTCTTCGTGTGCAATAAGTCGGAGTTTTAATTCTTCAAATTGAAGCATAAATGTACCTCGCTTAATAGTTTCTTTGCTTTTTGTCACTTGTCCGAAAAAATCACATACAATGTATTAAGGCAACCGACAAAAATGGTATGCGGTAAGCGTTGCTTTTCAAAATAGCCGTATGCTTTGCGCGGACTGATATATTTTTTATGCTGCTGCAGTTGATGATTCAACTTCAGTTGAACTTTCTTCTGCAGTAGTTGTTGATTCTTTTGCAACTACGTCTGCCTGGTCAATAAGTTCTTTGCTTTCTGTAGTTGTTTCAGTAGACTGCTCTGTTGTTGCAACTTCAGGTGTAGTTGTGCTCTGAATTGCAGAAATATAAAGGTTTTCGTCTTTTTCGCGAAGTGTAATCTTTATATATTTATCAGGTGTAGGCGCAATCATATCACCGTTTTCACCCTGCTCCCACGCATCACCTGCAAGACAGGCAACTGTAAGCACTACTGTATCAGATGATGCTGATTTGTCAACAACTTTTGGTGTGTAAACAGGGGTAACACCTGTAAGTGGAACAGTATATGTTTCCGTTTTTGCATCATAAGGGAATTCAAGACCATAACCATCAATCGTTGCGTGAACAGGTGTGATTTCTGTACCAAAAAGTTCTACAAACTGTTCTTCAACTGCCGATTTTGGAATTGAAAGTCCGTTTTCAGTACTCTTGAAAGTATCGGGGTCAATATCGCTTTTAAGAAGTGACCATATTGAAATTTCAATAAGCTGGCTCATATCTGCCTTTGTAATATCGTCAAAAGTATCAGGGTCAATAAGCACAACAGGTGTGAGGATTTTTTCATATTCCTCATAATGCTTTGACTTGTCGATTGCAGTATCTATTCCGTTAACTGCCGAAATTACAACAGTTACAAGACCGATTGCCGCAAGTAACACGATAATACAACCGATAGGAAATGCAAGTTTATGAGTGCCTTTATGCTTTTTGTTCATTGTTTCTGCCATAAAAATCACCTTACCTGACCGTTACCGTAGATTTTATATTTGAATGAGTTAAGCTGTGGAAGTCCCAAAGGACCACGGGCATGAAGTTTTTGTGTTGAAATACCGATTTCTGCACCAAAACCAAATTCACCACCATCAGTAAAACGAGTACTTGCGTTGTGGTAAACAGCAGAAGAATCAACGGTATTCATAAATTTTTCTGCATTTTGGATGTTTTCAGTAATAATACTCTCGCTATGACCAGTTGAGTGCTTTCTTATATGTTCAGTTGCTTCTTCCAATGAAGAAACAATCTTTACTGACATTTTATAATCAAGATATTCAGTTGCCCAGTCCTCTTCTGTTGCTTTTTCTATATCAGGACAGATAGCACAGGCAACCTCATCACCATAAAGGATAACATTTTTCTCATCAAGTTTTGCCTTGATTGCAATAAGCGCAAACTCGGCAATATTTTTATGTATAAGTAGACTTTCAGCAGTGTTGCAAACTGATATTCTTTGAGTTTTTGCGTTGAATACAATTTCTGTCGCCATATCAATATCAGCAAACTCATCAACATAAATGTGGCAGTTACCCGCACCCGTTTCAATTACAGGTACAGTTGAATTCTGAACAACTGCATTAATAAGCTTCGCACTACCGCGAGGAATAAGTACGTCAACATAATCATTCATTCGCATAAGTGCTGTTGAGCTCTCTCTTGACGTGTCACGAACAAGGTCAATAATATTAGGGTTAAAACCTGTATTTTCAACTGCATTACGCATAATGTCCATAATAGCAGAGTTTGAGTTAAAAGCCTCTTTACCACCGCGAAGAATTGCAGTGTTACCTGATTTTATTGCAAGGGCTGCTGCGTCACTTGTAACATTAGGACGAGCCTCATAAATAATACCGATTACACCAAGTGGCGAACTGACCCTCTGAATTTTAAGACCATTTGGTCTCTCACATTCCCAAAGCACTTGGCCTACAGGGTCAGGAAGACTGATTACCCCCTCAACACCCTGTGCCATACCCTCAACTCTGTCTTCATTTAACATAAGACGGTCAAGAAGTGCCTCTGACATACCATTATTTCTGCCATTCTGTAAGTCAATAGCATTTGCTTTTAATATCTCGTCACAATTTTCGCGAAGTGCATCTGCAATCGCCTTTAGTATTTTATTTTTATCGTCAGTAGATGCAACTGCAATTTCTGCTGATGCATTTTTTACTCTTTTACCGATTTCTGTAAGCATAGTTTATTTCCCCTTAAAAAATGTACCAACCTGTTTACCATCAAGTGCTTTATAAATTTCTGTAGGGTTTTCACCATTCATAACTATTGTATCTATTCCTGCGCCCATTGTAATTTCTGCCGCATGGAGTTTTGTAACCATTCCACCTGTGCCAAGAGTTGAGCCTTTGCCACCTGCGATTGCATATAACTCATTATTAATTTCTGTAACAACAGGAATAAGTTTTGCGTCTTCATTCTCGTTAGGGTTTGCGTCATAAAGACCGTCAATATCAGTGAGAATAATAAGCGCGTCTGCGTTTACAAGTTTTGCAACGATAGCAGAAAGTGAGTCGTTATCACCATAAACGATTTCTTCAACTGCAACGCTGTCATTTTCGTTAATAACAGGAATTGCGCCAAACTCAAACAATTTGTTAAATGTATTTACAAGATTAGTTCTTCTCTCATCATTTTCAACATCACTTTTTGTAATGAGTAACTGACCAACAGTGTGACCGTATTCACCGAAAAGTTTGTCGTACATAAACATAAGTTCACATTGACCTATTGTAGCCGCCGCCTGTTTGCCTGCAGTATCAGCAGGTTTTTCTTTAAGACCAAGTTTACCAACGCCAACACCAATAGCGCCACTTGTAACAAGGGCCACCTCGACACCAGAATTTACAATATCAGAAAGCACGCTTACTAGTTTGTGCATTCTTCTGATATTTGTCTTGCCGGTTGAGTATGTAAGAGTTGATGTGCCAACCTTTACGACTATTCTTTTTACGTCTTTTAATACTGCCATAGTTACGCCTTCTCGCTGTAGAAAAGTTTAATCGTAATATTTTAACATACTTTTTTGCTTTTAACAACAGTTTTATGTCTCTCATTATAATAATTTTATATTTTGAGCAAAAATTAAACCGACGAAAATTTCTTTTCATCGGTATTTGAGTTACATATTAAATTTTGTTTGCGAAAATTCCTATATTATCAAGAACCTGCATACACGGGAACCGCAACATACACCCTTATTCCATTATCGAAAATAAAAGTATTTCCAAAAAGGTCTGTATGATAAATAAACGGTTCTCCATTAACAAGATAAATATCTCCATCTGCGTTTTTCACATACTCTGCAGGACTGTAATAAAAGAAAACTGAAAGCAGAATACTTATTATTAAAATAATCAACACAAAAATATTTATCACTTTTTTATTTTTAACTGTTTTCATACTTGATTACCTCCTTACTTAGCAAAGAACAAATATACTTATCATTATTCTTGCATAATCAATATACCATCTAGTAAATTTTTTGTCAAGAATAGTGCGTATTACCTTTAATAATGCTAACTGTAACAAAACTATTCTTGCAACATACAATGGTACTGTCAGTTGACAATAATTTTTTAGGAGGAATACTGATGTCAGAAAACAAAAACTGTAATGTACCATCAAAAATAAAAGAAGCTGTTTGCATTGACACTAACAGAGTTTATGACTCTTGTGCTGACAAAGATTGTCTTGAAGATTTAAGAGTTTATTTCACCGACTCTGCTCAATGCGTAATTGACCGTGCAACAAATGTTCGTTGTCGTGGTGCCGAAGTACTTAACGCCTTTATTGAAGTTGAAAGAGTGCCATTTAACCGTGGTTTTTACTCAGTTGATATTACCTATTATTTCAAAGTGTGCCTTGATGTTTTCTGCGGTCACACAAACGCACCTACAATGGTTGAGGGTCTTGCCACATTCTCAAAGAAATGTATTCTTTACGGTTCAGAGGGTAATGTGAAAGTGTTCTCTTCAGAATTTGCTTGTGGCGATATTGACCAGCAACTTGATATGGTAAGCACAAACCCACGAGCAAAAGTGCAAACTGTTGACCCTATTTGCCTTGACGCAAAACTTTGCAGAGTATGCGATTGTTGCCATATTGACCAATGCTGCAAACCTTCCCGCATTCCTAAATGTGTATGTCGTTGCTTTGAAGGTGATTTTGAATCTTATGAAAAAGATGCAGAAAAAGCAGTTACGGTTACTCTTGGCATTTTCACAATCGTTCAGCTTGAACGCGACGTGCAAATGCTTATTCCTGCATACGATTTCTGCATTCCAAGCAAAGAATGCAACTGCGAAACAGATAATCCTTGTGACGCATTCCGTAGAATTCAGTTCCCTGTTGACGAATTCTTCCCACCAAAAGAGGGTTGCTTAAAAGACAGTTACAGACCGGCCTGTGCTTGTGGCGATTAACTCCCTTTTTACACCTTTGTGCCCTTGTGAAAACAAGGGCTTTTTCTTTTTCCAATAATTGCATTTTGTCGAAAAGCGTTATATAATGTAATTAACGCTAAAAGGCAGGTGTGTTTATGAAGAAGTTTCTTTCATTTTTTATGGCAATGCTTATAGTTTTTGCATCACTTTCTACTGTATCTGCAGAAGAAGTTGTTACAGATAAAAATGCTGTTCTTTCGGCTTTATATGAGGCAGATATCTCTACAATTCGCGAGGCACTTGACTTAAAAATTATCAGTTGTGAGGAATTGACCGCATATTATCTTGAAAGAATTGAAAAATATAATGATAAATACAACTGTTTTATCACTCTTTGTGACAACGCATTGGAAGTTGCAAAGCAAAGAGATAATGCTCTTTCAAAAGGCGAAAACGACGGACTTCTTTTCGGTATTCCCGTTGTAGTTAAAGATAATATTGATATTAAAGGACTTTACACAACCAATGGTCACACTCTTGATAAATCAAAAATCGCAGAAGAAAACGCTGCTGTTGTAAACTACCTTTTAGAACAAGGTGCAGTAATCATTGGTAAAACAAATATGAGTACAGACGCACAGGATGCTCGAATTTCATACAGCGAAATCAAAGGGCAGACCAAAAACGCATATAACACATTACTTGCTGCCGGTGGCTCATCAGGTGGTACGGCTGTATCAGTTTCACTTAACTTTGCAGTTGCCGGTCTTGGCACAGACACAAACTCGTCTTTAAGAATCCCTGCTGTGCTAAATGGATGTGTATCTTTACGCCCTACTCTTGACCTTGTTGACCGTTCAGGTTGCACTATTCTTAACAGTACACGTGATGTTGCTGGTGCAATCACAAGAAGCGTTTATGACCAGGCAATTATGATGGACGTATTGACAAATGGTCAGTATAACTATACTAAAAATCTTGATAAAAACGCTCTTGAGGGATTGAAAATCGGCGTACTTACAGAACTCTCTTATGCAACTACATCTTCCGGAATTGCAGGCACAGATGCAGACCGAAATGCTATTGCAACAAAGTTTGATGTTTCTGCAAGAACGGACAAGCATATTGACGATGAAGTTGAAACTGCTTTTAAGAATGCTATAAATGAACTTAAAGAATGCGGTGCAGAGGTTGTAAAAGTTTTGCATAGTT
>CALBKQ010000153.1 GCA_937895645.1 uncultured Clostridia bacterium | reverse complement strand
ACTTGGTAACATCATCGGCGCAAACCTTTTCAACCTTGTACTTGTAAGCGGTGTTTCTGTTACACTTAATCCTTTCGATGTTCCCGTTTCAGGCTATATTGCAGGTATCAATTCATCATTGGTGCTCGACATCCCCGTTATGCTTGGTGTTATGCTTATTCTTACAATTCCTACACTTATTAAACAAAAACTTTCGCGTTGGCAAGGTGTTTTACTTCTTGGAATATATATAGCATACACTGTTTTATTATTTGTTATCTGATTAAACGATTAAAACTATATGGGTAGTCTATTGACTACCCTTTTTTCGTCATTTGTAACATATATAAAGCTATTGTTATAAACACTTTGACGAAAAACTTGTTTTTAGATTTCTTCACTTTATTTTTCAGGTGTTTTGTAGTATAATTTTTGTATAGTTTTGGAAAGGGATGAAGAAATGAACAAAACTGAAATTATAGAAAAAGTTAAGGGCGTTCCATCTTATGTTAAAAATAACTGGAACACTCCTAACGAGGGTGAATATTTAACACTCAAAGAAATGTTGGCTTATACTCTTGCACAGGGTGGAACTTATGTTTTCGGAGCCGTAGCAATGTATATCACTTTCTCTGCAAGCTACTTTTGTGGTGCAGTTATGGGTATTGCAACCATAGACTTTTCAGTCATCAACATTATAAGTACAGTACTTGGATATGTGCTTATGTTTATGAATCCAATAAACGTATTGATTTATGAAAATCACGGTAGACTTGAAAAGAAAACAAAGATTTTTGCACATCTTTGTTATAGTGGTAAGCTCATAATTGGTATTGGTTGTTATTTCTTGCCACAAGGAATGTTTGAGTCAATTATTAACGGACTTCCGCAATTAGTTGGTAACATACTTGTTGCTGGTGCTATTTGGGACTATCTTCATTGGTTTATTCGTAGAAAGTTCTGTGCAAAATACGGAAGATTTAAGCCATTTATACTTATTTGTGCAATTCCGGCAACAATTATGGTTTCGGCTATTCCATATCTTCCAGTGCAGAATATTAGTTATACAAATAAGCTTATTGTTCTTCACTTTGCTTTTACTTTAATGTCATATTTCTATAACAACTATATTGGCATCAACACTCTTGTTACATTTATGACACCTAACTCACAGGAAAGGCAGAAACTTCACTCAATTACGCCCATTCTTTCAGGTCTTTTCTCATCAATTGTTTCTGCTATCTGGCCAATGATTATTGTTTCAACCGGCGGATACTTAAATCTTAAAACATATAAAGTATTTATTCCTATTTTTACAGGTATTGGTGCTGCAATGTCTTTACTTGCAGTTTTCTGTAAAGAAAGAGTTATTGAGCCACCAATGGAAAAACGTGCAAAAGTTACATTCTTCAAGGGTGCTAAAAATGTTCTTAAAAACAAATATTTCTGGATTACAAATATTTCAAATGTACTCGGACAATGGCACGGTCTTGTTGGTAATCTTCTTAGCTGGTGGTTTGTATATTCACTTCGTATGGAATGGTTCTCGGGTATTGCAGGTAACATTGTTGTTATTGGTATGACCTTTGGTAACATTCTTTGCCCAATACTTACAAAACGATTCCAGAAGAGAAATATACTTATCAGTTTCCGCGGAATTACGCTTCTTACCGTTTTAGGTATTGCTCTTGCTGTTAAGATGGAAAACATTTTCATTTTCTTATTTGCACTCTTCCTTAAAAACGCTATTGCCCCTGTTGTGGATGGTGTTAATGTTGGTCTTAATGCAGATATTCTTACATATCACCAATGGAAATACGGTGAGCGTGCAGACGCAATGTCAGGTGTTTTCGGTTGGTTCTTGAATCCTGTAACTGTAGCTATCGGTTATATTATGCCTTGGCTTCTTTCAAGAGTTGGATTTACATCTGACTGGGACGTACTTTTTGATACACAAATATTAAACAATGTATTTAACCTTTACACTTGGGGCTCAGTTATTGGTCTTGTGCTTTTAACTGTTCCGTTTATCTTCTATGACTTAACCCGTGAAAAACACGATATGTGCGTAAGAGAATTACAAGAGCGTGTTCGTGCTATTGAGGAAGAAGAAAAACAAGAAAGTGAGGCGGTTTAATATGAAGAAAAGAATTATCAGTATTTTTGCAATTGTTCTTTGTATTTGTATTGCCTTTTCAGGTTGCAGTTCAGTTTCTACTCTTTTAAGTGGAAGTGATGAAAGCATTAAATATAAAGTCGAAGACGGTGAAGCAACAGTTACAGGTGTACCTAATAAATCTACCGTTACAAAAATAGTTATTCCTGATGAATACGAGGGTGTGCCTGTTACAAAAATTGCTGATTTTGCTGCTACAAATCTTGAATATGTTACTGAGTTTGTTATTGGTAAAAATGTTAAAGAAATTGGCGTATGGGCTCTTGAAAATAACCAACATATTTCTACATACACAGTTGATGAAGCTAACGGATATTTTTGTTCTGTTGATGGTGTGATTTACACTAAAGATATGAAGACTGTTGTATTCTTCCCACCTGCTAAAGAAGGCGAATACAAAGTTACAGATGGTGCAGAAACTATTCGAACAAAAGCTTTCTACAAATGTATGAAAGTAACAAAAATTACTTTGCCTGACACTGTAAAAGATATTCAGGAAAAAGCTTTCTTCCGTTGTGAAACAATTACTGAAATTAACTTGCCTGATACGCTTACACTTATTGGCAAAGATGCTTTCTCTTATTGCTACGGGCTTACAAAAATTACAATCCCTGCAAATGTTACAAGAATTGATGAATATGCTTTCTACAACTGCACAAATCTTTTAACAGTTGATGTATTAGCAAAAGAAAGTGATATGACACTTGGTGAAAAGTGGTTCCCAACCAACAATGGTCTTGATATTGACGAGTTGAAAATCAATTGGACAAAATAAAACAAAATTAAAGAGCAGTTGTAAGACTGCTCTTTTTTATACTTTAAGCATTCTGTATTGTTCTAAAATTCTATTCCACTTATTACTGTCTTCTGCTTTAAGTTTTTCTACCTCATCACATACAATTTTTGCTGACATATATTTTTCTTTTTCTTGTTTTGTTCTGTAACCCTCATACTCTTTTAATACTTTTTCTGTTTCAAAAACAAGTTCAAGATTTTCTGTCACTTTTGAATTATCAAAATCCTCTTGGTCAAAATCTGCAAACATTGCTCTGATTTTAAGTGCAGTAATCATATTCTTTCTCTTTTCCTCACTTAAATCATAGAAAAGGAACGGGATAATTGAAAGGATTGTTCCCACAATTGCACAGATAATAACAATTCTTACAAGTGGATTTCTGAAATCTGCACTATACAAATCATCGTAGTTATTTGTAAAACCGTATGCCTTGAAGATAAGTGGGAAAACATAACCTGTAGCCAAAGCTACAATACTACCTATAAGCACACCACTCTGGTCGATAAACCCTTCAAGTCTGTCACCTGTTTTGTATTGCTGATAATCCATCATATCGGCTTTCATTGCAGGAAGATAGATAATTGAAACCGCACCAACCATTTCTTTTATAAAAATGCAAATAAACAATAATACATAATTTTTATAAAGGAAAATCATAAGTATAAGGCAAATTACCTGAATTGAAAGCGAAATTAAGCAAATTTGCTTTTTACCCAATTTATTGGTAAGAGGAGCTGCGGCTACCATACCCGGTGTGTATGCCTCACCTTTAATAACGGTCATAATTGAATAAACTGCAGGGTTGTTCATTCCGTAATAGAAAATCCATTGGAAAATGTAGCCATAGCCTTGATTTAAGAAACTAAGCCATTGAGAAACATTGATAATCCAGAAATATTTATTATGAGAAACTTTTTTAAGTCCCTCAAAGAAATTCATTTTTTGGACATACTGTTTTGGCACAATTACGCGTTCTTGTGTACCGAAAACACAAAGCATACTTACGATTATACCGATTGTGCAGAATACAGGGAAACCAATACGATAAGTTTTAATATCGTCAAGCGGTCCAATAAGTGGCATAACCGGGTTTATAACCGTTGGCGCAAAAGAATATATAATTGAACTGATTTCAATTATCCAAGAGCATTCTTTTGAGTTTGCCGACATAACCTGAACAAGACCCGAATACGCTGAACTGTAAAATGGCGAGAAGAACTGCAATAATGTATAGCACACAAAAACTGCAATAAGTTTTTGGTTGTATTCCATTGTTTCGTAAGGCAGATACACAAACACTGTACCTATCACAGCTGTTGGCAATCCAAGAGTCAATATATATGGTCTGAATTTACCCATTTTACTTTTTGTATTGTCAAAAAGCATTGCTCGTGTTGGGGCAATAAGCAACATAATGAGTGTTGTAATAACATTCATTGTCTGCAAATCCATTGCAGTAATACCAATTGATGCACCTACAATCATACTACCTGCACTAAGACCTATCATACCCACAATTGCAGTAATGAAATACACACCGGCACCGCCAACTGAATATGCCGCGATTTCCTTATAAGGAACATAACTGCCTTCAGGCGCAGTTTTCCAGTTAGATTTAACGGTTTTAACCCCGTTAGTTATTTTCCCAATAAGGTTAGTTGATTTTTTCATACTAATCCCCCACCAAATTATATTCAGGAACATTATAATGCTTTTTTATTCTAAAATCAATTATATACTTTTATAACTCTTGAAAAAGGTATAATTTTGTTGTAAAATAATGTCGTAAAATTACATAAAGGAGATTGGAATATGGATTTTTCAATTTTTGACTCATTTGATATGAGTGTTTTCACTTTCTTTGGTGAACAAATCCAAAGTGCAGCAATGAATATTGTTGCAGAGTTTATTACATTTTTTGGCGGTTCTGAATTTGTAATACCAATGGCTG
>CALBKQ010000152.1 GCA_937895645.1 uncultured Clostridia bacterium | reverse complement strand
CCCATCCTTGACAGCCAAGCATCTTTTGACCGTTACGATTGTGTCTTAAAAGCCAATCAGGATGCTTCTTTGCAATCATTGAAGAAACCTGTGCAGAGAAAGGTGCAAGCCAAAGACCTGCTTTGTATCCTTTTTCGTGGATTTTATCTGCAATATATTTCATACCGTGAGGGAATTTTTTGTGGTCAGTAATAAGCCAGTCACCAACTGCTGCCTGATAACCGTCGTCAACCTGGAAAATGTTAACTTCTTCACTTGCTCTGTCAAGGCCATTAAGGTCGCGTAAGATAATATCTTCATTGATGTTCTGGAAGTAGTTGTACCAAGATGTGTAACCTGAAAGATGCTGGATTTTAGGCTTCTTGCAACCAATAAAGTCAAAGAAATATTTGTCCATAACCTTATCCATATCGCCTTCAATAATTGCGATATCAAACATTTCATATTCTTCGCCTGCTTTAAGCACAAGACCTTCAACATCTTTCTTGATTCTAAACTCGTCATCGTTCATATCAACATCAAAGATTGTGTAACCCTTACATTCGCTCTTTGAACCGTAAAGTTTAATGTCACGCTCACCTTTTTCACGGAAATAACAATATGTATAACCGTGGAACTTGCCTTTTTCACCGTACTTTTCAAAATGATAGTCACCTGAAAGTCCCGCAAAGTGAGCAGTAAACTTTGTAATTCTTGCAGGTTCAAAAAGTCCGTCAAATTTATCGTTCTTTGAGAATTCACGAGATGTTGTCCATGCCTGATAACCGTTAGCATAGAACAAATCGTCATCATCAAAATCTTTTTCATATTTAAGAGCAAGACTCACCATTTCAAAGTCTTTTTTAGCTGTAAGAGTTGCTTTGATACTACCTTTTTTCTCATCATACTTAAAATCAAAGTATTCGTTTTCAAAATCTTTGCAACTTACAACTGAACCGTTGTGTTTTAATTCTGCATAAAATTTACACATACAAAATTCCCCTTATAAATTAATATAAATTAATTTTATCATATAGTGTCAATAAAATCAACAAAAAGGTTAATTTCAGTTTTTCAGCAAATTGTAGTTTATCAAACAAACACAAAATCCACTTAATCCTTGCATTATAGCTTTAATTTTGATAAAATGTATTGATTATGATTTTTGAGGTGTAACTATGGGATTTATTCCTTACAATTCAAGGGATTTATTCTTCAAAAATAAATTTGGCAGTATATCAGTTGGTGAAGAAATCCATCTTCGCTTAGTTTTGCCACGCTCGTTTTGTTGTAGTGGTGCATTACTTATGCTTCGTCGTGATGACAGCGTTTATGAAGAATATGCTATGACATGGGTAGGTATGTGCGGTAATGATGCTGAAATCTGGGATATTCACACAAAGATTGAAAAAGAAGGACTTTATTGGTATCACTTTGATTATTTTTCATCTTATGGCAGAAGTGGTGTTTTGCAGACACAAGATGGAATTGGTGATTTTTCAGGCAACCACCTTGCCCGTAAAGACTGGCAACTTACTGTTACAGAAAAAGATTTCACAACTCCTGATTGGCTTAAAGGCGGAATAATTTACCAGATTTTCCCTGACCGTTTTTATAACTCGGGCAGTAAAAAAGAGAATGTGCCAACAGACCGTGTTATGCGTGAAGACTGGGGCAACGAGCCTAAATGGAGACCAACTTCTGAGGGAAAAGTCCTTAATAACGACTTTTTCGGTGGTGACCTTAAAGGCATTGAAGAAAAACTGCCATATCTTAAAGATTTAGGCGTTAATTGTATTTATCTCAACCCGATTTTTGAGTCCCACTCAAATCACCGTTATGATACTGCCGATTATAGCAAAATTGACCCTGTTCTTGGTACAGAAATAGATTTCAAAAACCTTTGCAAACAAGCCAAAGAACTTGGAATTCACGTAATTCTTGACGGCGTTTTCTCTCACACGGGGGATGACAGCGTTTATTTCAATAAAAAAGGCAGATATTCCACACTTGGTGCTTATAACTCAACAGAAAGCCCATACTACAGATGGTACAAATTCGAAAATTATCCTCACAAATATCAAAGCTGGTGGGGTTTTGAAACGCTTCCGGAAGTTATTGAAGAGAGCGAGGAATACCGAAACTTTATTAATGGTAAAGGCGGTATAATTGAAAAATGGCTTAAAGCGGGAGCAAGTGGATTCCGTCTTGACGTTGCAGATGAACTCCCCGACATTTTCATTGATGAGTTAAGAGCCAGATTAAAAGAAACTGACCCCAACGCACTTCTTATGGGCGAAGTATGGGAAGATGCTACTACAAAACACAGTTACGGTAGTCGCAGACGCTATCTTCTTGGCAGTCAGTTTGACTCAGTTATGAATTATCCTTTTGCCAATGCAATTATTGATTTTTGTCGCAACGGTAAGGCAGAGAATTTTATGTCAACAATTATGCAGATTGTTGAAAACTATCCAAAACAATGTCTTGATGTTATGATGAACCATATCGGCACCCACGATACGGAACGAGCAATCACTAAAATTACAGGTGAAAGTTGTGAATACCGTGATAGAAAATGGCAATCAGAACATTCACTTGGTGATAAATATCAGAAAGGCATTCAGTTGCTTAAATGTGCAGTTGCGTTACAGTTTACCCTCCCTGGTGTACCATCGATTTACTATGGTGACGAGGCAGGACTAGAAGGCTACAAAGACCCGTTTAACCGCGGTTGCTACCCTTGGGGTAATGAAAATAAAGAATTGCTTGATTTTTATAGAACAATAGGCAGAATAAGACGAGAAAATCCTGTATTCGAAAAAGGTTACTTCTCCCCTGTTTCTTCAATGCTTGGTTGCGTTGCATTTCGTCGTCACGACGAAAACGGTGATATTATGGTAATCGTCAACCGCAACGAGCATCCTATTTCATACAGATTACCTGACTATTACGCAAACGCAAAGACTCTTTGCGGAAACAATCCTGAAAACAACGAAGTGTCTATTGACGGTTGCTCTTTCGTGTTGCTATCCTTGTAAAATCAAGGCATATATGATATTATTTTACTGAAATACAAAATGGTGGTTAAAAAATGACTAAAGCATACGGCTATTTACCAAAAAATCAAAGAATTTTATGGCTTGCACTCCGCATTGTTATTCTCGGCTGGGGTGTTTATGGTCTTTTCCACGGGTCAGTTGTTGAGTTTTTAGAGGCGATTTTTGCTATTATATTCACTCACCTGTGGGATTTCTTTCAGATTTTCGGCAAAAAGTCATTTATAATTGAAGTTGAGGCATCAACACAAACTATGCTCACGCTTTTCATCTTTATTGCTGTGTGCGTCGGTTCAACTCTTAATAACCGTACAACTTTTGACCATTTTGATATTGTAACCCATTGTGCATCAGGGGTACTTTCTGCCTGGTTTGGTTACGATTTCGCAAATATTATCTACCGTAAGCGTGGTGATTTAGGCCCTGCTATGTCATCACTTTTCTCACTTGCATTTGCGCTTAGTATTGCAGTGGGTTGGGAAATCTATGAATTTTCAATGGACAAGCTTTATGGTATGACGCTTCAGAAAGGTAATACTGATACAATGGTCGATTTTATCAGTTGTGCTGTTGGTGCTGTAATCACTATGCTTTTTGTAGCGTTTTTGCGTAACGGAATTATCGGCAAAAATAAAGAGCAAGTTAAAGAAGAACGCCGTTTAATAAATGAAAAACGCCTTCTTAAAGATAAACTTTATCTTGATTACATTAACTCAAAGGAGGAAGACTAATGAAAAAAATTATTTCACTTCTTCTCGCAACTCTTACCCTTGCACTTGTGCTTACATCCTGTTCTGGACCTGCAAAAGTAAAGGTAAATGGTGTAAAAATCGATAATGAAATCTATACATATTTTGAAAATACTCTCCCAAAAGGCGAAAATGGCGAGGTCAGTAAAGATGCAATCAAAAAAGCAATTTCACGATATGTAACAATCAATTCGGAGTTCCAGAACCGTGGACTTTCAATCGATTCAGAAATCAAAGGCGCACTTTCGGCTACCGTAAATAATCTTTGGCACCTTTATGGTAGTTATTATAACGAAATAGGTGTTTCAAAACAGACAATTTATAAAATCGAACTTTCAAAAGAATATGAGTCTGCCCTTCTTGCAGATTATTATAGCAGTGTAAGTGAAGACGAAATCAAAACATATTTCAAAGAAAACTATATTGCAATCCGTTTTGTTACTGATTATCTTTTCAATATTGATGACACAGGCACAAGTGTTGCTATGACAGACGAGCAAAAGAACTCTGTAATCGCTTCATACAATACAGTTGTAGCACTTATCAATGAGGGCACTTTTATTGAAGAAGCTGTTGTATCATTAGGAGAAAATGCAGAAGTACACAGCACACTCATAAACGCTTTTTCTGATGGCACATTCCCACAGGGATTTTTTGGCGAAGTTAAGAAAATCGAAACAGGCAAAACTGCCACAGTCACACTTGACGACTACATTTTCCTTGTGCAAAGAATAGATGTTTTTGACAAAACTTACGGATATTACGAAAACAACCGCACGGCTTGTCTTGAATCTATGAAAGGCGAAGAGTTTTCAAAGGTTATCGACAACTGGTCAAAAAACTACATAGCAAAGTAATATAATTATAAAACATATGGGCGATTTACACTTCGCCCAAAATACGCCTCCTTAGTTAAATGGATATAATAAATCCCTCCTAAGTGGGTGTTTTAACACACACCTTTGTAAAAAGGCAAATGGTCATAGGTTTGAACTGTATCGTATATGCGCTTGTACCTCAGCAGGATAGAGGGTCCGCCTCCTAAGCGGAACGCCCCCGGTTCGAATCCGGGCAAGCGCGCCAAAAAGTGCCGAGAAATCAAGGTTTCTCGGCACTTTCTCTTTTTATTACTCACTCATTTTCTTGAGTGAGTTTTCTTGTTTTTTAGTGTAAACCAAGCTCGAACTTTTATCGTTCCCCGACCTAAATCTTGCTAATTGCGATTAGCAGAAAATCGCCGTTTTGCTAATTACCTGCTAATCAAATTTTTAGTAAAATTCTGCTAATTTGAGCAGGCGTATGTTCCATCCATATTTTTTAGTATATCAGCAATTATCTATACTGCAAATATTCAATAAACCGTTTCACCGCAAGTGAAGCGGTTTTCTTATCTCTCAAAGCAAGTCCGATATTGCGATATGCCGGAACGTCAAGCTCTTTTGCGATAATTCTATATGGTACTCTTTTTAAGATCAGTTCGGGGAGTATCGCAATGCCAAGTCCGCTTTCCACCATAGACATTACAGCATAATCGTCCCAAGTGGTAAATTTAACATTTGGAGTTAGATTATTACGCTCAAAGATTTCTGAAATTTCTGCCTTTGCACCCTTTTCAAGAAGCATAAATGGCTCATCACAAAGAGCAGCTACGGGAAATCTATCGCAGTCCTTTAGAGGATGATTTTCGGGGATGATCGCCATCAGTTTATCTTTCTCTAAAAAGATGGTTTCAAAATCGGGGTGTGTCGGTAAACGCAAAAATCCACAATCTACTCTGCCCGTATGTATCCATTCTTCAATCTCGGTATAGTCACCGAGCAGAAGTTCATAGTCGATGTTGGGGTAGTCCTTTTGAAATTCTTTTATAATGTTCGGCAGCCAATGAGTAGCCACGCTTGAAAATGTACCAATGCGGATAAGTCCCGATTGCAGACCATTCAGTTCATCCACCTGCATTTTCAGCTTATCAAAATCGGCACAGAGGTTTTGTGCGTATGGTAACAACTTCATTCCGTCACTTGTAGGCTTAACACCGTACTTGCTTCGTTCAAGAAGCGTTACACCCCATTCTTTTTCAAGATCTGCTATCATTCTGCTGATGCCCGATTGTGTGTAGTTTAATATCTCCGCCGCTTTTGTAAAGCTGCCGTATTCTACCGTTTTTACAAACGAGAGATATTTTTGTAGATTCATATCCATAAAGAACACCTATTCTAAATTGTGATTTTGAACATTACAAACA
>CALBKQ010000151.1 GCA_937895645.1 uncultured Clostridia bacterium | reverse complement strand
AGGATATTTTAAACGCGGTTGCTGATTTTTATAAACTTTCTGTAAAAGATATAAAAGGAAAGGCTCGTTCGCAAAAACTAGCGAATGCCCGCCAAGTCGCAATTTATATTTGTCGTGAAATAACAGATTTTAGCTTAAGTGAAATAGGTGATTTTTTTGATAGAAAACATCCTACAATTATTTATTCTTATGAACAAGTTCAAGAAGATATTAAAGTAAATAGTGTTTTGAATAATTGTGTAAAAGAAATTATTGATAAGGTTAAAAATAATTAAAATTTTGCTTTTATTTTTTGAATAAGTCAAAATAATAAAATGAATTATATTTGGTTTTTATTAATTTTAATTTCTATAATTTTTGGAGCAATTAACGGCAAGCTCAATGATGTTGTTTCCGCAATTTTAACAGGAACTCAAAAATCTATTGAAATTACGTTGTATTTAATTGGCATAATGGCTTTTTGGTTAGGGTTAATGAAAATTGCTGAAAAATCAGGTGTTGTTGATTTTGTAGCAAAATTAGTCTATCCACTTTTTTCAAAAATATTTTAGCAAAGTAAAGCATTAGCACGATAAAACGGGAAAAGTAGTAAAAACTTAAAAGCAAAAAATAATCCACCGCAAAAGCGATGGATTATTTTCTGGTTGCGGAGGGAGGACTTGAACCAACGACCTTCGGGTTATGAGCCCGACGAGCTACCAACTGCTCTACTCCGCGATATTTACTTTTGCTCTCCGAAGAGTGCCTTATAATAATACACTCTAAAATATGATTTGTCAAGTATTTTTTGAAAAAGATATAAAATTTGTGATTGCATATTTATTATATGGAAAAAATACAGTTTTTATGCTATACTTAATCAAAGAGGTGAGCGTATGTTCAATAAGTTCAACTGGGCAATTTTAGGCTGTGGCAATATTGCCAATGATTTTGCTCGTGATATAACAAGAATGGGTGGCAAAATTTATTCTATAGCCAATCGCACTTATGAAAAAGCACTCCGATTTGCAGAAAAATACAATGTAAATAAGGTTTATGAGAAAATCGACGATTTATTTACTGACGAAAATGTAGATATTGTCTATATCGCTACTCCGCACAATAAGCATATTGATTATATTCTCAAAGCGTTGGAGTGCGGTAAACACGTGCTTTGCGAAAAAGCAATTACCCTTAACTGTGATGAACTCAATAAAGCAGTTGACCTTGCAAATGAGAAAAAACTTATTTTAGCCGAGGCTATGACTATTTATAATATGCCACTTTATACCGAACTTGAAAAGATTATTAAATCAGGGGAGTTAGGCGAATTCAGACTTGCTCAGGTGAATTTTGGCAGTTTCAAAGAGTACGATATGACAAATCGTTTCTTTAATATGGATTTAGCAGGTGGTGCACTTCTTGATATCGGCGTTTATGCACTCTCACTTGTGCGAATGTTTATGGATACGAGAAATGCTGAAATACATTCTCAAGTAAAATTTGCCGAAACAGGTGCAGACGAGCAGTCAAGCATTATAATCGAAAATGAAAAAGAACAGATGGCTAGTGTAACACTTTCACTTCACGCAAAACAACCAAAACGTGCAACAATCTGTTATGATAATGGTTATATCGAGATTTTTGAGTATCCGCGTGCAGATAAAGCAACAATTACATACACAAACGACGGACACACAAAAGAAATTACATCAGGCAAACTTGAAAATGCCCTTTGCTATGAATTGCAAAATATGGAAGATGCCGTACAAAATGGTAAAAACACAATGCGTTTGGATTACACAATGGATGTAATGAACATTATGACAAAACTACGCAAAGACTGGAATATGAAATATCCGGAAGAAATGGAGTAAACTATGAAAATCTTAGTCTTAAACGGTAGCCCAAAGGGTAACTACAGTATCACATTACAAACAATTAAATTCTTACAACTTAAAAATCCTGACCACGAGTTTGAAGTGCTCAACGTAGGTCAACAGATTAAAAAGTTTGAAAAAGATTTTTCTTTTGCAAAAGAAACTTTAGAAAATGCAGATTTGCTTATTTTTTCATATCCTGTATATACATTTATTGCACCTTGTCAGTTACATAGATTTGTTGAACTTATAAAAGAAAATGATGTGAATGTGAGTGGCAAATTCGCAACACAACTTTCAACTTCAAAACATTTCTATGATATTACTGCACACCGATACATTGAAGATAACTGCTACGATTTAGGACTTAAATATATTCGTGGACTTTCAGCAGATATGGATGATTTGCTTACCGACAAAGGTCAGAAAGACGCACTTGATTTCTTCAACTATGTTTGTTGGAGTGTAGAAAACGACTACTATGAAACAATACCTGAAGAAATGCCAAAACCTGCAAATATTTCTGTAACTGTGCCTGAATGCACAGAAGAAAAAGTAGGGGATGTTGTAATCGTAACCGATTGTGAAGAAGATAATGTTCAACTTGAATCTATGATTGACCGTTTCCGTGCAGTTTTGCCACTTAAAACACGAATTGTTAATATTCGCGAATACGCTTTTAGTGGTGGATGTTTAGGATGCTTTAACTGTGCCGTTTCGGGTAAATGTGTCTATAAAGATGGGTTTGATGAGTATCTTCGCAATAACATTCAGACAGCACAAGCAATCGTTTATGCATTTACAATCAAAGACCACTCAATGGGCGCAAGATTTAAGATGTATGATGACCGTCAGTTTTGTAACGGACACCGTACAGTTACAATGGGAATGCCATTCGGTTACCTTGTCAGTGGTAATTATAGTAAAGAAATGAACTTGCAGACAATTATTGAAGGTCGTGCACAGGTGGGTGGTAACTTCCTTGCAGGTGTGGCTACTGATGAGGTCGACACAAATGCTGAAATTGATAAAATGGCAGAGAAACTTGTTTACGCTCTGAAGTATAAGTATGTGCCACCACAGAATTTCCTTGGCATTGGAGGAATGAAGATTTTCCGTGATTTAATATGGCAGATGCAGGGTATGATGCGTGCTGACCATAAATTCTATAAAGCACATAACCAATATGATTTTCCACAAAAGAAAAAGGGCAGAATGATTGCAATGTATTTTGTAGGTGCAATGCTAGCAAATGAAAAAATCAAATCCAAAATGGGAAACAAAATGAATGAGGGTATGCTAATGCCATACACCAAACTCTTTGAGAAATTAGAAAAAGAAAAAAATCAATAAAAATGGCGAGAGTTAAACTCTCGCCATTCGTTTGTGGCTTAAGCGAAATTAACCACCAGTTTTACTGGTGGTATAAAAAATCTTCAGATACAAGAAAATCCTCCAATGATATAATAGTGAAGGTTCGCCAACCGCACTAA
>CALBKQ010000150.1 GCA_937895645.1 uncultured Clostridia bacterium | reverse complement strand
TGCTATCTCAAGTCCTCTTCTTGAAACAACAATCGCAGGTGCAAAGGGCGTTATCATCAGCATCACAGCATCTCCTGACATCACTCTTGAAGATGTTGATACAGCAGCAGGTATCGTTCGTGCTCAGGCTGATGAAGATGCAAACATCATCTTCGGTGTTGCATTTGACGAAAAGCTTGATGACGAAATGATTGTTACTGTAATTGCAACAGGCTTTGGTCTTGATTCAAACGGCGTTGCAAAGAAACCTTTCTACAACGGTGCTATGGAAGACATCAGCTCAAACGGTGGCAACTATGGTGCTGACGATGAAATGGACATTCTTGACCTTTTCAAAAGCAGAAAATAATTAAATAACAAAAAATTAACTCTCGACGAAAGTCGAGAGTTTTTTTATGCCCTTTATGATACTTTTATAACGACTTAATAAACTCTGAAAGCAACTGTAATTGCTTGTCGTTAAGCCCTTTTGCATTACTTACAAGTTCTTTCATAAGAATAGGGTGTTTTTCTTCTTCGTTAAAAAACTCTGATGGAGTAACACCTAAAAATTCACAAATATAAAAGAAACCCTGCATTGATGGCATTGCGTAATTATTTTCAATCTTGTTAATGTAACTTTCACTTTGTCCTAAAGACAAGCTCATATCTCTTGCCGAAACACCTTTTTCTTGACGAAGTTCTGCAAGTCTTTTTGAAAAACCTTCATAATACATCGGCTAACACCTCCAAAAAATATCATTTAGCTATTTCTAACAACATTATAATTCATAAAGGAAATCATTTTAGGTATTAAAAAGATATATTTTACTTGACATAAATAGAATAAAGATATACAATGTATATAGTTGAGGAATACAAACTGTAAAAAATATATGATTTTCAAAAAAATTCTTGCAATTTTACAATATTTTTCGATAATTTTGTATTTTGACTTGTTTTTTATGAGCCAATGATGTAATATATATTTTAACCAATAAAAACAAATACATTTGTTTTAATTATAGGAGGATTATTATGAAAAAATTCACAAAAGCAATCAGTACATTACTTGTAGTGGCACTTGTGGTTGCAATGGCAACTGTTTCAGCATTTGCAGCAGAAGCAGAATCAATTACTGTTGTTTCTGGACCTGACAAAACAGTTTATTATGAAGGTCTTGACAGTTACGAAAACGAAATCTGGTGTGACGCTACTGGTATGGTACTCGAAGTAACATTTGACGACGGCTCAACTGAACTTATTACTGTTGACGAATATTCTTATGTTGATATGTATGTTGTTGACTATGTAATCGGCGAAAACGAAGCAATCGTTGAATTCTACGGCACAGACGATTACGACACATACCTTGAAACAACTTATACAGTAACAGTTGAAGAGTCACCTGTAGAGTCTGTTGAGATTACAAAAATGCCAACAAAAACAGAATACAACATTGACACAGATGTTGTAACAAGAGAAAATTTCACTCTTGATTATCTTTATGAAACAGACCCTGAAACAATGGATGAAATGCTTAATGATATGGGTATGACATTTGAAGAAATGAAAGCGTTTTATGAAGAAAATCCTGAATATTATGAAATGATTCTTGACATTGTTTTCGCAGATTATGATGAACTTCTTCTTGTTGATACAGAGGGTATGGAAATACTTGTAACATTCAAAGATGGTACAACACAGACAGTTACAAGTGATGAAGATTACATCACATATAATGGTGAAGAATACCCAATTTATGTTGAACAAGTAAACCCCGATGTAACAGAGGGTGACAACGCATTTGTAGTAAGCGTTATGGGTGCAGAGGCTGAATTCACAGTTGATGTTGTATCAGCGAATAACGACAATAACGATAATAATAACGACAATACAAATAACGATACAAACGATAAAAACAACAATACAACAAAACCTGATACAGATAAAGATGATAACAAAAACCCTGTAATTCCAAATACAGACGGTGGCGTTTCAGTAGTTGCATCAGCAGTGTTAGCTCTTGCATCAGGATTTGGTATCGCCCTTATCCCATCAAAGAAAGAAAAATAAACTGACCATATAACTATAGGGGCAGACATCCTTGTCTGCCCCTATAATTTTATTGCATTCCAACCATATCTGTGCTATCATAAACTTATGAAAAGGGGGATTGAATATGTTTGGTAATTTCAAAGTATCCAACGAAGAATATATTTCAGTACTAACTGAAATCAATGGTATTGCACCTGAAAATTGGTTTGTTGCAAAAAATAAAGGTAAAGACAAAAAAGTAAATCGTGGTTATCTTGTAAATAATACAGAAGATATAATTCAACTTATCCCAATCAAAAAAGAAAATAAAGTATACATAATTGATAAAGAAAATATACTTTCATATTCCAAAATTGATGACATAAAATCTATTATTGTTGTGGTTGATGATACCCATAGCCATTTGAAAATTCGTCTAAATAATGGAGGCTTTTATAATCTAAAAATTTCTAAATTCTTTGTTCCCAAAGAAAGAAAAAACAATTTTAAGATTTTTAGAAAAGCATACAAGGAACAATCTAAAAAAGCACAATTGTTGAATAATATATCCAATATTGCATATGTTATATTTTTTAGTTCAGTATTGACAATAGAATTATTAACTGCGATACCAAATGATACTTTACTCTATAAACACTATGAAGCTGCATACGATTTGAAACAATCGATTGACAGTGGCTATTTTGACGAGTATATGGCTGTAACTTTAGAGCAATACCCACATAGTGACTTAGAACTTGAAAGTGATGTTTATACAATAACTCACGGAAAAATACGAATGAATCTTCCCAAAGACTGCAAATTGAATAAAGAAACAACTTTAGAAGGTTCAACAGATAACGGTTTTGTTTCCTATACAACAGGATTAGAAAAAGAAAAAGCTTTGAGTGCAACAATCGATTATAATCCGACTGATTTTTCAGAAGGTTATGATGAAGAGAGTGAAATGTTTATGGATACTATTAGAGATGTTGCAATAAAAGAATTTGGGTTTCCATTGGATAATCACTATAATATTATAAAAGCTATGTGGCAAATGAATGAGCTTGATGAGAATATAAATTATTTCAGTCGAGAAGAGATTGCGTTATATAGATTTTTGATTATTATGAAAACAACTATGAATAGCGGGGAAAGTAACTATTACGAAATAAATACCCCGACTTATTGTGGATTTGTTAGTGTTAGAAAGATTTCTTTTGACAATGATAGTTTTACCACAGTAAATTTGGATTTGTTTTCTTATGATAATCTTGATGTGGCTTATCAGGTCTTAATTATTACAAATATATTATATAATATTTATAGTTTATAGAAAAATGGTGATGTAAATGATGCTTTCAAAATTATTAATTCCGTTGAACTTGTAACAGAATAAAAATTAACCCCGTAGATTTAATCTACGGGGTATTTTAATCTCACAACTTAAAATCTTCAGGGTTATATTTTTCTAACTCAATAGGTCTTTTTGGTTGTCTTTTCAAAACATCGTAATCGAATTTTCTACAAGCAAAATCCTTTTCAACAACTCCCTTTTTCTTGCAAAGCACAGTTTCTCCGTCAGGGGAAAGTTTACCATACGCACAGTATGAGCAAGATGGGGAGATTTCTTTCTTGTTCAATAACTTTTTCACTTTAATCACCATATTCATTCTACCACACTTTTTTCTTCCTATCAATATCCAAAATCATAATTATACACATAATTGCAAAAGTGAAAAACGCAGGTAATGACACCGAAAATGTTGTAACCGTCATATTCTGTGTAGATGCAAAAACATCAATTTCAACAGGAAAAACAAGTAACAATAAGTAAGATATAAAAGATGCAACAGCACCATTCAGTACTCTGCATACAAAAAAGTGTGAATACTTAACCCCACATTCTTTTAATTCAGAAAGCACCTGACAATGTACACAAATTCCACCAAACCCAATTATAGCAGTAATAACTGGAATAGGCATTTTACCCGCTAACATAACACATCCGTTAGTCACCTCAAGAAATGAAGAAATTGCAGTATATACGCTCTCATTTTCTATGCAGATTTTAAGGCAACTTGTGATTGCGCTAAAAACCACTACCCATGCGCAAATGCCAAGTACCGATTGTAGTGCGTCAGATACAGCCGACGATAATGAGACAAGCGTTGATTTTTTTGGAATATGTTCTTTCAACTCATTTTTATCACCTAAAAATCTTGTGAATATACCAATAATAAATGAAGATAAGCAAAGAGAAATAAACATAATTGCCCCTGCTTTAGCACTGCCAAGCATATTAACACCAACAGCAGTGATTATAAACGCAGGACCACCATTCATACAAAAAATACACAATCTTTGTGCTTGTTTTTTAGTGATAGAGTTTTCTCTTAACAGATTACCTACCATTTTAATACCAACAGGAAAACCACCAATCATCGACATAATAATTACAGGTACAGTACAGGCAGATTGACAAAATAAAAACTTTGAAACGGGCGACAATAACTTGTATGCAAACTCAAAAATATTTGATTTAATTATATATGTTGAAAGTACCATAAAAGGAAAAAGTGATGGCAAAATTATGTAAAAGCACACTTTAAGACCTTCTGTAACCCCATGTGTTACTGCATAAGGAAATTTGAACATAAAAACAAGACACATTAACACCGCACTAATCTGAAAAATACTTTTTTTGAATTTAATCACAACCATAATCTCACCAATAAATTATATTGTTTTTATGACTTAATAATGATTTATTTTCATATAATCCAATATAAGTGAGGTGTTTTTGTGGCACGAAAGAAAAAAGAACGAAAATTGCAACTTCCTGATGTGATATTGAACGAAGCTAAAATAGAAATGATTTCCAATCGTGAAATCATTGTTGATGGTTGCAAAGGTGTTATTGAGTATGGTGAAAATCTTATAAAACTAAATATAGGTGAGTTGGTTTTAAGTCTTGTGGGGGATAATATGATTATAGAGTCCTTTGATAGTGGTGTGGCAATTATTCGTGGCAGGTTTGCAGAGATAGATTTTATTTCATAAGAGGTATATATGATTATTCAGTTTTTAAGATATTTGTTCGGTTACATAAATTTTAGGGCATTCGGAGGATTCCCTGACAGATTTATAAATCTTTGCACAAAAGAGGGAATACCCTTGTGGAATGTGCGCAATATCAATAATAACATTACAGCAAGTACAACTGTGCAAGGATATCTTTCAATACATACTGTTGCAAGAAAATCAGGTATGCGCGTAACCTCAACAGATAAAGTAGGGTTAAAATACTTTTTAAGAAAACACAAAACCCGAATGGGCATTCTTGCAGGTGCAGTAGTGGCAGTAATAATTATATTAATCCTTACCCAGTTTGTGTGGAGTGTGTCTGTTGTGGGTAACACAACTCTTGAAGAAGAATATATATTATCAATATTTGAAAAACACGGTGTCAGGGTAGGTGTGCCAGTTTCGTCAATTGATAATGATGAGGTAGCTTCCCTTGTAATGAGTGAAATTGAATGTCTTTCATGGGTAAGCGTCAATATGAAAGGCTCTGTTGTGGTCATTGAAGTACGTGAAAAAACAGAAGCACCCGAAATTTATGACGCATCAAAACCCACAAATGTAATAGCAAGTGAAGATGGTGTAATATTAAGTATTGATGTGCTTTACGGAAACGAAGAAGTCAAACCGGGCTCAGCCGTGACAAAGGGCGATTTGCTCATTAGTGGAATTATTGTCCATAAAGACGGTACAGAGAAAGCAATTCATGCAGATGGTTATGTAAAAGCACTTGTGAAAAAGAAAAGAATATCGGGTAGTGAAAATTTTTCAATTTATAATATTGAAAAAGAAAAAACAAGAAATCTTATATTTTTCTTTGGCCTTAAAATCCCATTAGGTACAGTGCTTAAAGATGGTTATTTTACAGAACATAATTCTTTTATAGAAAGTGATAAAAATCTTTTGCCTGTGGGAATAATAACACAGTACGGTGCTTGTGTTTCAGAAGAAAAAGCAATCGTAAATGTATCGACTGAAGAAAAACTTGCATTGTTCAGTAACGCAGTATATGTACGTGAGCTTTTAGAGTACAGCGAAATCCGAAACTCAAAAACAGAAAAAAGAGAAACAGAAAACGCGGCACAATACGAAATTTCTGCACAATGTGAGCAGGAAATTGGTGCTTTAATGGAAATTTATGTTGAAAAAACTAATGACATCCAATAAAAAATGTGTTACAATATATTGATTATAATATTCAGTAGGTGAAAAGGTTGTTTGAACAGGTAATTAACGTTGACAGAATGGAACAGACAGTAAGTCTGTTTGGCAGTTTCGATGAAAATATAAGACTGATTGAGTCTAACTATAATGTTAAGGTAATAAGTCGTGGCTCTGAAATCAAAGTCAATGGTGATGCCGAAAATGTTTCAAAGGCAGTAAGGGCAATTAACGGATTGTTGACTCTCATAAATCGTGGCGAAGCATTGTCGGAACAAAATGTAAGATATGTGCTTTCTCTCGTAAATGAGGGGAATGAGGACAAACTTTGCGAAATGACAGGCGACTGTGTCTGCATTACTGCGAAAGGCAAACCTATAAAACCTAAAACTCTTGGTCAGAAAAAGTACCTTGAATGTATAAAGAATAATACAATAACTCTTGGTGCAGGCCCTGCAGGTACAGGTAAGACATACCTTGCAGTTGCTATGGCGGTAAATGCATTCCGTGCAAAAGAGGTAAACCGTATTATCTTAACTCGTCCAGCAGTTGAAGCAGGTGAAAAACTGGGCTTTTTGCCGGGTGACCTACAACAAAAAGTTGACCCGTATTTACGCCCTTTATATGACGCACTTTTTGATATGCTTGGTGCTGAAAGTTTTCAGCGTTATCAGGAGCGTGGCAGTATTGAAGTAGCACCACTTGCATATATGCGTGGTCGTACTCTTGATGACAGTTTTATAATTCTTGACGAAGCACAGAATACAACCCGTGAACAAATGAAAATGTTTTTGACTCGTCTTGGATTTAACTCAAAAATCGTTGTAACAGGCGACGTTACACAAATTGACTTGCCAGACGGTAAAAAATCAGGACTTGTTGAGGCAATGAAAATCTTAAAAGGTATTGACGATATTGCAATAAATGTATTTACAGAAAAAGATGTGGTAAGACACCGTCTTGTTCAGGATATTATCAAAGCTTATGAAAAGCAGGAAATGAGGCAAAAGAAATGAACGAGAAAATGCGAGTAATTATTGATAATCAACAGAATGTTATGAAAATCCCCACAGGTGTAAGAATGCTTGTGCGTCGTTGTTGTAAAGCGGTTCTTGCTAATGAAGGGTTTACTGATTCAGCAGAAATCAGCGTAACTTTTGTTGATGATGAAACAATTCATGAGCTTAATAAAAAACACAGAAATATTGATAAAAGCACAGATGTTCTCTCATTCCCTATGGGTGAAAGTGGCGAGTTTCCCGTAAATCACGATACAGGTGCCAAGGTGCTTGGTGATATTATTATTTCTATTGAACACGCTTATGACCAGGCAGAAAAATATGGCCATACATTACAGCGCGAAATCGGATTTTTAACAGTACATTCACTTCTTCATCTTTTAGGTTATGACCACGAAGATGGTGGGCTTGAAATGGTTAAAATGCGCGAAAAAGAAGAAACAGTACTTACAAAAATTGGATTAAAGAGAAACGGTAGTTACTACTTTGATGGTGAATAGTTATGAAAGAATTAGTTCGTAGTTTCGGCTATGCTTTTCAGGGTGTTTTCACAGCAATCAAAAAAGAACGTAATATGCGAATACATATAGTATGTATGATTTATATGTACTTCTTTCTCTTTGCTTTTGATTTCTTTGAAATAACCAGAACAGAACTTGCAATAATCTTTATAGCAAACGGACTCGTTATTGGTGCAGAACTTATTAACACTGCGATTGAATCAACTGTTGATTTGCAGGGGGACAAGCATACACCTTTAGGCAAAATAGCAAAAGACTGTGCAGCAGGTGCAGTACTTGCATTTACAATATTCGCAGTGCTTTGCGGTATTGCAATAATGTATCAGCCAAAAGCATTCATCTTACTTTTCACATATTTTGTAGAAAACCCAATAGCAATAGTTTTATTCTTGATTTCAGTAGTAGTTTTCAGTATATTTATTTTTAAGGGACTTCCAAAAAGAAAGGGTAACTAATGAACACACCAAAAACAGCCTTTATAGCGATTGTAGGTAAAGCTAATGTAGGTAAATCCTCAATTCTTAATAAACTTTTAGGAACGAAAATTGCAATAGTTTCATCAAAACCACAAACAACACGCACTCGTATTATGGGTGTGCTTACAACTGACGATAATGTTCAGTTAGTATTTACTGATACACCGGGTTTCCATAAACCAAAAACAAAACTTGGCGAAAAAATGGTGAAAGCGGTAAGCGATAGTATTGACGGTGTTGATGCTTGTCTTTTAGTAGTTGAGCCAGAGGGCGAACTTAAAGAAGCAGAACTTGAACTTATCGAGAAAATTAAAAAAGGCAAAAACCCTGCAATTCTTGCAATCAATAAAATTGATACAGTTAAAGATAAAGAAAAACTTGCTTTGCGAATTGCAGAAATGACACAGTATTATGATTTTGATGCAATTATTCCCGTTTCTGCACAGACAGGTAAAGGTATAAATGAACTTTTAGACGAACTTAAAAAGTTTAGTTTCGAGTCAGAACACTTTTTCCCTGACGACACTTTAACAGACCAACCTGAAAGAGTATTGGCAGGGGAGATTATTCGCGAAAAGATGCTCCGACTTCTTGATAAAGAAATCCCACACGGAACTGCAGTAAGTATTGAAAAAATGCGCGAACGCAGTGACGGTATTATGGATGTTGAAGCAACTATTTTCTGTGAGCGTGATAGCCATAAAGGTATTATCATAGGCAAAGGCGGCGCTATGCTTAAAAAGATTTCAACTTATGCCCGTCAGGATATGGAAAACTTTTTTGATTGCAAAATCAATCTTCAATGTTGGGTAAAAGTCAAAGAGGGTTGGCGTAATCGTGAAGGTCTTATCCATAATTTCGGACTTGATTAAAAAATAAAAATTACCAATTATATTCCGTAAAAAATATCGCAACTTAATTATATAAGGACGGTGTTTTTTATGGATAGTATGTCAATCTGGAGCCGATTTACCGAAACAGGTAGTGTTGAAGATTATTTAATGTATAAAAAATCGTTGACAAATAAAAAGAAACCTCTATATGACGGAGAACTGTACTATGAGGACGAATACGGACGGAATAATACTCAAGGAACAGAATATTGGTGAAAAAGACAAGCTCGTTACGGTGCTCACACGCCATAACGGGCTTGTACGAGCATTTGTCCGTGGAGCAAAATCTTTCAAAAATCGTAAAAACAGTGCTACGGGAATGTTCTGCTATTCCAAACTATCTTTATACAAGACTAAAGATAGTTACATAATTGATGAAGCTGAGCCCGTAGAATTATTTTTTGAACTTCGCGATGACCTAGCAAAACTTTCATTAGCACAGTATTTTGGGGAACTTATAATAACTCTTGTTCAGGAAGAAGAACCAGCGGAGGAATATTTAAGATTGATGCTCAATTCCTTGCATTTTCTCTCAAAAGGAACAATCCCGACTGAACAGATTAAAGCAATTACAGAACTAAGACTTATGTGCATTGCAGGTTTTATGCCTAATCTTATTGCTTGTGACCGTTGTGGTGAATATGAAACAAGCACAATGTATTTTGATGTGGAAGACGGACTCCTTTATTGTGAAAATTGTGTAACTAATGATATGCTTTTTCCACTTGAAATTGGTCTTATTAAAGGACTTCGTCATATTGCATTTTCAGATTTTGAAAAGATTTATTCTTTCAGAATGGAAGATTACGCGCTTGAAGATTTAACATACATAACAGAAAAATATCTTCTCTCAAAATTACAAAGAAACTTCAAAACTTTAGAATTCTATAAGGAAATAGTAAAATGAATAAGCATTATATTTCACTTGAACTTGATAAAATTCTCAAAATGCTCAGTGACACAGCAAGTAGTGCTGATGCTAAAGAAATGGCACTTGAAATAAAACCAAAAACTGACTATTTTGAGGTGTTAGAGTTGCTGGATAAAACCGAAGCGGCTTATATTCTTATTGCCAAATTCGGTGCACCATCATTCGGCGGATTACAGAATGTAAATAATGCGTTAAGCAGAGCCAATGCAGGTGGCTCACTTTCTGCCAGTGAACTTCTTAAAATTGCAACAACTCTTAAAATTATTCGTGGAATTACAGTTTGGCACGAAAAATGTGCAGGTATGGAAACTGCATTAGACGATTTATTCAATTCTCTTTACCCTAATAAATATCTTGAAGAGAAAATTACAAATGCAATTATCAGCGAGACAGAAATCAGTGATAATGCTTCACCTGAACTTAAAGAAATCCGGCGTAAAAAGCGTCACTATGAAAATAGAATCCGTGAACAGTTGGATAGTATGATTCACTCGTCTCACTATTCAAAAATCCTTCGTGACGGTATTATTACTCAAAGAAATGGTCGCTTTGTTGTGCCTGTTAAAGCCGAAAATCGTGGCGAAGTTGCAGGTATGGTACATGATACATCAGGTAGTGGAGCAACTGTCTTTATTGAACCTGCCGCAGTAGTTGAAGCAAATAACGAAATCAAAGTTCTTGAAAGTCGTGAACAAGACGAAATCGAAAGAATTTTAGCAGAGCTTTCTCAAATGGCGGGGGAGTTTGAAGATACAATTAAAATCAGCTTTGACAGTGCAACACTTCTTGATTTGCACTTTGCAAAAGCACATCTTGCATATAAAATGAAAGCCAGTCGCCCAATTCTAAATAACGATGGTGAAATTTTATTAAAAAAAGCAAGACATCCGTTAATTGACCAAAAATCTGTTGTGCCTGTTGATATTTCACTTGGCAATGACTTTGATTCTCTTGTAATTACAGGTGCAAATACGGGCGGTAAAACCGTATCAATCAAAACTATTGGTCTTTTAACACTTATGGCAGAATGCGGACTTATGCTCCCTGTAACCGATAATAGCAGAGTTTCAGTATTCAAAAATGTACTTGCCGATATTGGTGATGAGCAAAGTATTGAACAATCACTTTCAACATTTTCATCTCATATGACTACAATCGTTGAAATCCTTAAAATTGCCGATAATGAAAGCCTTGTATTGATAGATGAACTTGGTGCAGGTACAGACCCTATAGAAGGCGCGGCACTTGCCGTTTCAATTCTTGAAAATTTAAGACAAAAAGGTGCAAAAATCGCGTCAACAACTCACTATTCAGAACTTAAAGAGTATGCTCTTAAAACAGACCGTGTTGAAAATGGTTGTTGTGAGTTTGATGTTTCTACACTTCGCCCGACTTACAGGCTTTTAATTGGAATGCCTGGCCGTTCAAATGCCTTGGCTATTGCAGGTCGTCTTGGCATAAGTGAAGAAATCACAGATTTTGCAAAAGCGCTTATTTCGGAAGAAAATACCCGTTTTGAAGATGCAGTTGATACTCTTGAAACTGCCCGAAAGGCGTTAGAAGATGACAAAGAAAAACTTGAAGAAGAAAAAACAAGTATTCTTCGTCAAAAAGAAAAGGCAGAGCAAACACTAGAAAAAGCAAAAGAACAAAGTGAAAAAGAAATTGAAAGAGCAAAACGGGACGCAGAAAGAATAGTGGAAAATGCCCGTAGAGCAGGCAATTCACTTTTGCTTGAAATCGAACAACTGAAAAAAGAACTTGCAAAGCAGAAGAATCATCAGGAAATCGCCCGCAAAGCAAAACAGGCTATGGGACGTCAGCTAGATAAAATGGATGAAATTTCACAAAACTTACTTGAAGGTGATGATGGAGATTATGTACTCCCAAGACCATTACAAGTTGGCGACAGAGTTTTTGTTAAAACTCTTGGCAGTGAGGCAGAAGTTATATCTGTTGACAAAAAGAAAAACGTCGTTCAAGTGCAATCTGGCATGATTAAAATGAAAGCGGATGTTTCTGACTTACGATTGATTGGTGCTAAAAAACAACCTAAAAAGCAAACAAGCGGTGTGCGCACTTTGCACACAGGTTCATCTAATGCAACAGCATCATCAAATTCAAGTATTGACCTTCGCGGTACGACTGTTGAAGAAGCAATGCTTGACCTTGACAAGTTCATTGACGGAGTACTTCGTACAGGTCTTAACCAGATTACAATTATTCACGGTAAAGGTACAGGTGCTCTGCGAAAAGGAATTCATGTGTATCTCCGTAAACATCCTAATATTCGTACATTCCGTGTAGGAACTTTCGGCGAAGGTGAGGAAGGAGTTACCATTGCAGAATTAAAATAAAACATATTGCAAAACTAAAAAACTTATGGTAATATAAAAGAGATAAAATTAAAAAATCCGAAAGGGGATTTACATAATGAGTAAAAAAATTATAGCAGTATCAATTTTAATGCTTGTAATTGTCGTTTTGTTTGCAGCATGTAAAAAAGATGATTATGAGGTAAGCTTCACAGTTCCAGTAGAAGACGGTGAAGTTATTACAGTTTATAAGGATGAAGATGGTGAAGAGTTTGTAACTAATGTTGATGGTGACAAAATCCCAGTTACAACTGATAAAGACGGCTTTTATGATGATATAACATCTCTTGTTACACAAACAACAACTACAACAACAAAAGCCGATAAAGACAACTCAACAACCACAACAAAAGCTGATAAAGACAATACAACAACTACAACACAGGCATCAAATGATAATAGCACAACAACTGAAACTACAACTAGAAATGAAGTTGTAATTGGTGAAGGTAGCGGTAATCAAGATTCTATCAGTTGGGAAGAAATTAAAAATGCAGGTAAAAAATAAAAAACTGCTTGACAACTGATTAATTATTTAGTATAATAACGCTCTGTAAAGTATAAACGCTTTACAGAGCGTTACTTTTTAGAAGGGCAGGTGTATGTTATGGCAAATAATATTGAGATTTCAATGCTTCTTGATTTGTATGGTGAAGCACTTACAACTAAACAACGCGATTATCTTAATTTTTACTATAACGACGACCTTTCACTTTCTGAAATTGCTGAAAATGAGGGCATCACAAGACAAGGTGTTCGCGACGCTATTAAAAGGGCTGAGGCTGTGCTTTTTGATATGGAGTCCAAGCTTAAGTTTTCACAAAAACTTGAAAAAGTTCAAACAGGGCTTGATGATATTATTAAGTGCGCCGAAGATATAAATGAATACAATCTTAATCACGGCCTGTCCCGTGAAATTAACGATATTACAGTCAAGATTAAGTCAATAGCACTTTCTTTGGCAGAATAGGAGAAATCATGGCATTTGAAGGTTTATCAGATAGACTTGAATCCGCCTTTCAACGACTAAAAAGTAAAGGTAGTCTTACTGAAAGCGACGTTAAAGAAGCAATGCGTGAAGTACGTCTTGCACTTTTAGAAGCTGACGTTAACTATAAAGTTGCCAAGGATTTCACCGCCAAGGTAACTGAACGCGCTATAGGTGCACAGGTTATGGAAAGTTTAACCCCTGCACAGATGGTTATTAAAATAGTAAATGAAGAACTTACCGAACTTATGGGTGGTACTCAGACAAGACTTGCTTATGCAAGTCATCCACCAACGGTTGTTATGATGTGTGGTCTTCAGGGTTCAGGTAAAACAACTCATTGTGCAAAGATTGCAAGAAAACTAAAAAATGAAAATCACAGACCTTTGCTTGTAGCTTGTGACATTTATCGTCCTGCTGCTATTAAGCAGTTGCAGGTTGTTGGTGAACAGGTTGGTGTTCCTGTTTTTGAAATGGGACAAACAAACCCTGTAACAATTGCAAAAGAAGCAATTAAACTTGCAAAAGATAAAGGTTATGACTATGTTTTTATTGATACTGCAGGTCGTCTGCATATTGATACAGAACTTATGAACGAGCTTAAAAATATCAAGAATGAGGTTCATCCTCACGAAATACTTCTTGTTGTTGACGCAATGCTCGGTCAAGATGCTGTTACAGTGGCAAGTACTTTCAATGACGAATTAGGGCTTGACGGTCTTGTTCTTACTAAAATGGATGGTGACACCCGTGGTGGTGCAGCCCTTTCAGCGAGAGCGGTTACAGGTAAACCAATCAAGTTTGTTGGTATGGGCGAAAAGTTAGATGAACTTGACTATTTCTACCCTGACCGTATGGCTTCCCGTATTCTTGGAATGGGTGACGTGCTTTCACTTATTGAAAAAGCTGAAACTGCACTTGATGAGAAAAAAGCAGCAAAACTTGAAGAAAAACTTCGCAGAAATAAGTTTGACCTTGAAGATTTGCTTGACCAAATGGAACAGGTTCAGAAAATGGGTAGTATGAAAGATATTCTTTCAATGCTTCCTGGTATTAATAAAAAAGTCAAGGATGTTGACGTTGATGACCGTCAGTTAGACAGAATGAGGGCAATTATTCAGTCAATGACAGTTAAAGAACGTAGAAATCCTGATATAATCAATCCATCACGCAAACGCAGAATTGCAGCAGGTTGCGGTATGCAGGTTGAAGATGTCAACAGACTTCTCAATCAATACCGTCAGATGCAGAAAATGTTCAAACAAATGAACTCAGGCAGTATGAAGCGCAAATTAAAGCGTATGGGTATCACCGGTAGCGGCAACGGCATGGGTGGTATGGGCGGAATGGGCGGCTTTGGCGGCTTCCCAATGTAAGTTAAAAAACACTGATTATAACACTAACAGTGTTTAATATAAAATTTTTATATATTTTGGAGGAAACAAAAATGGCAGTTAAGATGAGACTTCGCAGAATGGGTGCTAAAAGAGCTCCTTTCTACAGAGTAGTAGTTGCAGATTCTCGTTACCCACGTGACGGCAGATTCATTGAGGAAATTGGTACTTACAACCCAATGAAAGACCCTGCTGAAATTAAGATTGACGTAGAAAAAGCAGAGCAGTGGCTCAAAAACGGTGCTCAGCCAACTGATACAGTTAAGGTAATCCTTAAAAAGAGCGGCGTTATTAAATAAGAAAGGTTTTTGAAAATGCAGGAACTTCTTATTACAATCGTTAAAGGACTTGTTGAAAATCCTGACGCTGTTTCTGTTACAGTTGACGAAGTTGACGAGCGTGGTATCGTTGTATATCATCTTCATGTTGCTGAAGATGATATGGGCAGAGTTATCGGTAAACAGGGCAGAATTGCTAAAGCTATCAGAACAGTAGTTAAAGCAGGTGCTACACGCACAGGTGAAAAAGTCCAGGTCGATATTGACTAATTATTGCAATTTAGGCAGACAGTTATCTATTGTCTGCCTTTTTGCAATTAAGAAAAGGATTAAATTATGATTAAAAACTATCTCGAATTAGGACAAATTGTATCAACTCACGGTATTAAAGGCGAAGTTCGTTTTAATCCATGGTGTGATACTCCTGATTTTGTGAAAAAATTCAAAACTTTATATTTTGATAATAAAGGCGAAAAAAGTATAAAAGTTATTTCAGCCCGTCCTCATGGTAATGTGGCAATTTTATTGCTTGATGGAATTGACGACATTGATAAAGCAAAAGCATTAAAGAATAAAGTTTTATATATGAAACGCAGTGATGCGAACCTTCCAAAGGGCACTTGGTTTATTCAGGAACTTTTTGACTGTACTGTAATTGATGACAATACAGGTGAAGAGTTAGGTACAATTTGTGATGTCAGTGAAACTGGTGCAAATGATGTGTGGCACATTAAAACCGAAAATGGTGAAGTGCTTATTCCCGCAATTAAACAGGTTGTAGTATCTGTTGATATTAAAGAGGGCATTATAAAAATAAATCCTATAAAAGGACTTTTTGAAGATGAAAATTAACATAATGACACTTTTTCCCCAGATGTGCGAAACAGTGCTTTCTGAAAGTATTATTGGTCGTGCAAGGGAAAAGGGATTAGTAGAAATAAATTGTATAAATATAAGAGATTATACAGAAGATAAACACCGTAGAGTTGACGATGCGCCTTATGGTGGTGGTATGGGTATGCTTATGCAGACTGTACCTATTGCAAACTGTTATAAATCAATCTGCGAAAAAAGTGAAAATAAAAATCACCTTATATATATGTCACCTTGCGGTAAAGTGCTTACTCAAGAAAGAGTAAAAGAACTTGCAAAAATGGAAGAAATAACAATACTTTGCGGTCATTATGAGGGTGTTGACCAGCGAGTTATTGACTCTCTTGTTGATGAACAGATTTCAATAGGGGATTATGTTCTTACAGGTGGGGAGTTGCCTGCATTAGTACTTGCAGACTCAATTTCTAGAATGCTTGACGGCGTTTTACCTAATGACGAGGCAAAAGAACTTGAAAGTCACTATAACGGACTTTTAGAATACCCTCAATATACAAGACCCTATGAGTGGAACGGTATGAAGGTGCCTGACGTTTTAATGTCAGGTCATCATGAAAATGTTGATAAATGGCGTCGTGAACAGTCGCTTTTAATGACACAGAAATATCGTCCCGATATGCTCAGCAAAGCAGAACTTACAGATAGGGATAAGAAATTTTTGGAAAAACAGAAAAAATCTTAATTTTATGTTGAATTCTGTAAAATTATGTTATAGAATAAATGTATAAAATTATTCGGGTGGCGAAACTATGAAGGCAATGAATAAACAATCAATGTTTAAGTTAATAGTTTTAATATTATCAGTGCTTTTTCTTGCTACTGCAATAACAAGTGCTGTTTTTGCTGTGAAGTATTCTAACAGTAATAAAGAACTTGCAGAACTTAACAGCCAACTTGAAGACGGTAAATCAAAACTAAAGGAACAGATTTCTGCAAATGAGTCACTAAAAGAAGAAAACAGCAGTCAGGCAGAATCTTTTAGTCAGCAATATGAAAAACAGAGTAAAGAAAATCAAAGTAAAGTTGATGAATTAAACAAAAAGATTAAAGACCTTAACAAACAGCTTGCGGCTAAAAAGAATCCAACTACTACAAAAAAGAACAATAATGGTGGACCTGTTACATTGCCAACACCAACACCCTCTACAGGCAAAACCGTATATCTGACTTTTGATGATGGACCGTCGTCTTATACGCCGCAAATTCTCGATACTCTCGATAAATACGGTGTTAAGGCGACTTTTTTTGTTAAAAACGGTGGCAAATATAATTACGTAATGAAAGATATTGTAAACCGTGGTCACGCAATAGGACTTCATACTTATTCCCACGATTATAAAAAGATTTACTCATCAGATAAAGCTTATTTTGATGACCTTAATAAAATTTCAGATTTGGTTTTTGAACAGACAGGCGTACGCACAAAAATTATGCGTTTCCCTGGCGGTGCAAGTAATACAGTAAGTAAAAACCACTCAAAGGGCATAATGACAAGACTTACTAAATCTGTTACAGAACAGGGCTATGTTTATTTTGATTGGAATTGTGATAATGGTGACGCAGCAGGAGCAAATACAGTTCAAAAACAGTTGAATAATTGCAGTAAATATCCAAAATCTGCATCAACAGTAATTGTTCTTATGCACGACACTAAAAGTACAACTCGTGACGCATTACCAAAGATTATTGAATATTATAAGAGCTGCGGTTTTAAGTTTGGTGTTTTAACTACATCATCACCACGAATTCAGCATAGAGTTAACAATTAGTTCATATAAAATATTTATATTACACAAAAATATTCATATAGTATTGTCAATTTATACAAACTTGAATGTTTAATTTTTCTCGTTTTTGTTTTTATAACTGAAATATTGTTTTTAAGTCAAAAGTCAACTTTTTTTCGTTGACGGAGACAAGTTTTGTGGTATAATATAGTAGTAACAAAGGTGTTTTTATCTGTTGTTTTGAAATTTTATCATTTGGGAGAATGAATTATGTATACTAAAGATGTTGAAGTTAAAAATCAGGTTGGCTTACACGCTCGTCCCGCAACTTTCTTTATTCAGAAAGCGAATGAATTCAAGTCATCAATCTGGGTTGAAAAAGAAGACAGAAGAGTAAATGCAAAAAGCCTTCTTGGTGTTCTTTCACTCGGTATTATGGGTGGTACAACAATTCGTATCCTCGCAGGCGGTCCTGACGAAGAAACAGCTGTTGACGAACTCGTAAAACTTGTTGAATCAGGTTTTGCTGAATAATCAAAAAAGCAACAAACAAGGCACATCGTATGGGTTACGGTGTGCTTTATTTTTTTATAAATTTATGGTATAATATGATTCAATGTAGGGGCGATTCACGAATCACCCGTTTGGGTATAACGAAAGGGTGTGAATATATGGAAATCACAAATAACAATATTGACCACGGTAAAGCTTTTGACTGGGGAAAAGTATCAAAAGATTATGGAAAATATCGTGATATTTATCCCGAAGAATTTTATAAAAGAATTGTAGATTTAGGGCTATGCACAAGTGGTCAAAAAGTTCTTGACTTGGGAACGGGAACGGGTGTTATTCCTCGTAATATGTATAAATACGGTGCGAAGTTTATTGGTGCAGATGTTTCTAAAAATCAGATTGCTGAAGCTATTGAATTATCAAAAGGAATGGACATACAATATATGGTTTCTTCTGCAGAAGAAATTGATTTTCCAAATGGAACTTTTGATGTAGTAAGCGCTTGTCAATGTTTTATGTATTTTGATAAAAATATAATTCTTCCAAAAATACATAATATTCTTAAAGATAATGGTCATTTTCTGATTCTATTTATGGCGTGGTTGCCACATGAGAGCGAAATAGCATTAAAAAGCGAAGAACTTGTTTTGAAATATAATTCAGTTTGGACAGGTGGCGGTATGACACGATACGAACTCAAAAAGCCAAAATGGGCAGAGCCTTTGTTTGAAGTTGAAAACACTATCACTTATGCAACAAACGTGCAATTTACTCGTGATACTTGGCATGGCAGGATGGTTGCTTGCCGTGGTATTGGTGCTTCATCACTTTCAGATGAAGAAATAGAAAGTTTTTCAAAAGAACATATAGAATATCTGAAAACTGTTCCCGAAATCTTTGAAATACCTCATTATATATCTATACTTGATTTGAAAAAGAAATAATTTTGCATTTTGAATTTTGCATTCTGCATTTTAATAGGTGGTGAAATCTGTGAACGAAAAACTTAATATTTTACGTGAAAAAGCAATGAAACTGCCATTAACCCCAGGCGTTTATATAATGAAAAATAAACAGGGTAAAATAATTTATATAGGTAAAGCTAAAAAGCTTAAGAATCGTGTCAGTCAGTATTTCGGTTCACAGAATAAACACTCCGTTAAAGTGCTTAAAATGGTCGAAAATGTTGACGATTTTGACTATATTCTTACTGACAGTGAGTTCGAAGCCCTTGTCCTTGAAGCAAGTCTTATAAAACAAAATCAACCTAAATATAACATTCTGCTTAAAGATGATAAAGGTTATAGTTATATTAAAGTTACAAATGAGCCTTATCGCAAAATTTCCGCAGTATTGCAGAAAGACGATGAAAATGCCGATTATATAGGACCGTTCACAAGTTCATATTCGGTAAAACAGTCAGTTGACGAAGCAAATAAAATCTTCCGTCTTCCACAATGCAATAAGTCATTTCCTCGGGATTTCAAAAAAGGCAGACCTTGTCTTAATTACCACATAAACAGATGTATGGGCGTTTGTACGGGCAAAATTTCAAAACAGGAATATGACGAAGCAGTAAATGATGCTCTCGATTTTCTCAAAGGTGATATTTCAAAAATTATTAAAGATTTGAAAGCTAAAATGAATGCTTGTGCCGAAAATCTTGATTTTGAAAACGCAGGTAAATATCGTGACCGAATCCGTGCTATCGAAAATATGCAGACAAAACAGAAGGTGGTTACCGAAACGGGTGATTCAAAAGATGTGTTTGCAGTTGCGTCAAACGAAAAAGATATATGTATTGCGGTTTTACGATATGATAAAGGGCGTCTTTGTGATAGTGAACAGTTCTTTTTTGATGCTGATAAAATGGTCGAGAATATTCGTTGTAATTTTCTTATTCAGTATTACGGAATGAATCGTGCAGTGCCCAAAAAAGTACTTGTTGACGACTTGTTTGAAGATATAGAACTTGTTGAACAGCACCTGACACTTGTGCGCGGTAAAAAATGTATAGTCACTGTCCCACAAAAAGGCGAGGGACTTAAACTTGTCAATATGTGCCGCGAAAATGCCTATGAAAAACTAGCCCAGAAAAAAGGCAAAACATCAGGCGAAATAAAATCGCTTGAAGAATTGAAAACTCTTTTAGGACTAGAAAAAACACCGGAATATATTGAATCCTATGACATTTCTCATACGGGCGGTGAAGATAATGTTGCAGGTATGATAGTATTCAAAAACGGAAAACCGTTAAAACGGGCATATCGCACATTCAATATTAAATCTTTTGTGGGACAAGATGATTACGGTTCAATGCGTGAAGTTTTGGAACGCAGATTTAATGAGTACCTTTTGCACAAAGACGAAAATGCAGAAGAAGGTTTTGGCAGAATGCCAGACCTTATTTTACTTGATGGTGGTAAAGGGCAAGTCAGCGCAGTTAAAGAAGTGCTTGATAAAATGGGCATTGAAGTTCCGCTTTTCGGCATGGTAAAAGATTCAAAACATAAGACACGTGCAATAACAGGTGACGGGGGAGAAATAGCAATAAACTCAACTCGTAGCGTGTTTACTCTTGTGTCCGAAATACAGGAAGAAGTTCATAGGTTTTCAGTAGGATTTCATCACAAAAAGCACACAAAACGAGGTCTTGAACTTTCTCTTACAAATATTGACGGTATAGGAGAAAAGAAAGCGAAAGAACTTCTTAAAATTTTCAAAACAATTAAAAATATAAAAGAAGCCGGACTAGAGGATATTATAGAAACAAGATTAGGTAGTGGCCTAGAAGTAGTATCACCAGAAGAAATAGACACAGTAGTAATTGCTGGCATGGGATCTAACACAATTGTAGGTATACTAAAATATTCAAAAGATAAAAACAAGTATCGGAAAGGACTTAGTTTCGTCTTTTATTTATGGTTTATGGTTTATTGGTTTAGAAGAAGAAAAAGAGCTGAAAAAGCGTGCTGGAAAGGGCACTCTTGGTCAATATTCTTTTTATAATTAGGAGGTGAAGATAGAAATGGATGATAAAGAAAAACAAAAGATGATTAGCAAGTTCCAAAAGCTAGCTAAATCCATCAACAAATACGATCCTAACTATGATAGAATTATTACCGTTGATCAAGTTAGAGGCTATAGTCCAAAAAATATTACATATGAAAAGTTAATGGAAATTTCACCAGACGATCCACTTTGGATTATGTTATCAAGAATCTATTTCAATGAACCTCAATATCAACGTATCATAATGTATTATGCAACTTTATATCTAGCATATTATTATGTTTCACCTGTTGAGATTGAGAACAAGACTGTAAATAAAAAGAAACTTGAAAAAGAATATCGTGAAGTGCTTCGCTTTTTAGATGATGAAATCAATGTAGAGGACTTTACTGTTAGGGTTTTAATTGATATCTTGACAGAAGGGGCAACTTTCTATTATTATGATTTTATCAACCTTGATGGTAAGGTATATTTCCAAATGTGTAAATTACCTCGCGACTACTGTACTATAATTGGTAGCGCGAAGAATGGACAAATGCCAATCTTCGAGTTAGATTTAAGTTTTATCGACACTGTTATTGCAAATATGGTAAGCTTACAAAATGGTATCGTAAAAGAGGATGTGTTAAAACAATATCCAAAAGGTATCAGAGCTGCTTACAATAGATGGAAAAACAATGGCGATAGAAAAATCATCATAACTCCTGTTCACGGTATAGGATTTACAAGTTATAATGGAATGCCACCATTTGCTGCAATTATAAGACAATTAGTTCGTATGAGAAAATTTGAAGATGTTAGAGATAATTACATCGAAGACAGCTTACAAAAAATCTTATTCCAACATGTTGAGGTTGACAGTAATGGA
>CALBKQ010000149.1 GCA_937895645.1 uncultured Clostridia bacterium | reverse complement strand
CTCTTGCGTTACCGAGCATATCCTCACGGATAATACAGATTGTAAGACCTGCTGGTGCAACATTTTTCTGTGCACCACCATATACCATAGCGAATTTTGAAACATCAATCGGCTCTGAAAGGAAGCATGAAGAAATATCTGCAATAAGAGGAACATCACCAGTATCAGGTAATTCGTGATAAACTGTACCATAAATTGTATTGTTCATACAAATATAAAAGTAGTCAGCATCTTTTGTGAATTCGTTTTTATCGAGTTTAGGAATATATGAGAATGTTTTGTCAGCAGAAGATGCAACTGCTTTACATTCACCGTATTTCTGTGCTTCCTGATATGCTTTCTTTGCCCACTGACCAGTGATTACAAAGTCAGCTTTACCATTTTTATTCATAAAGTTAAGGGGGATTGCAGCAAACTGTGTTGATGCACCGCCTTGTAAGAATAACACTTTATAATTATCAGGAATGTTCATAAGTTCACGAAGTAACTGTTCTGCACCTTTTATTATTGAATCATAAACTTTTGAGCGGTGGCTCATTTCCATAACCGATTGACCACTACCTTCATAATCAAGCATTTCTGCTGCCGCTTTCTTTAATACTTCTTCAGGTAACATTGAGGGACCTGCAGAAAAATTATAAACTCTTGCCATTTGTATAACCTCCAAAATGTGTTTTACATTAATATATTATGTTAAAAAATTAAACATTGACGGAATTATAGCAAAAAAATACCTTAAAAGTCAATAGATAGTTAAGAAATTAACAATCTTTTTTGAAAAAAGTTGCGTTTTTGACTAAAAATTGTAAAAGATTTTAACAATCCAATCAAAATATAATAAAAATCTAAAAAATTCCCCTTTATTCTTGCAGTAAATAGTATTTTATTATATAATATAATTTCAAAATAGGAGTGATATGTTCAAAAATGGAAAACAGTAAAAACTTATTTAATGATTTTAATGAAAAATCCTTTTCATTGCCTATGGTGGCTTTAAGGGGACTTGTAATATTTCCTGAAATGACATTGCATTTTGATGTGGGCAGAACAAAGTCAATCCGTGCTGTTAGAACAGCAATGGAGAAAAAGACTAACATATTTCTTGCAACACAGATGGATATGGAATGTGATGACCCTCGTTATGACGATATTTATAATTCAGGTGTGGTTTGTGAAATCAAGCAGGTTATGAAACTTCCGGGCACTGACACACTTCGCGTTGTAGTATACGGTCTTTATCGTGCTGAACTTTTACACATAAATTCTATGAATCCTCATCTTTCTGCAATTGTCCGCAGAATAGAAACTGAAGAAGTTTCAGCAGATAATAAAAAATATGAAGAAGCACTTGTACGTAGACTTGTAAGCATTTTTGAAGATTATGCATACTTTGTACCGAAACTCCCACCAGATATTGTTGTAGGTGTTTCTGTGCGAAAAGAGGCTGCAGAGATTACCGACTATATACTTTCAAATATTCCTCTTGAATATGCTGTTAAACAATCTTTACTTGAAGAACTTAATCCGTTAAAAAGGGCGGAAAGTCTTTGTCTTATTCTTACAAGAGAAATTGAACTTTTATCTATTGAGGAAGAAATTAATCAAAAAGTTCAGGAGCAAATGGAAGAAAATCAGCGAGAATATTATCTTCGTGAGCAAATTAAGGCAATTTCAGAAGAACTTAATGAAGGTGACGGCGCAATTTCAGAATCAGAAGATTATAAAGAAAAAATCCGTGCAATAGGTTTTACAGAAGACATTGAACGCAAACTCTTAAAAGAGTGTGACCGTCTTATGAAAATGCAGTCTTCAAGCCCTGAATCAGCAGTTGTAAGAAACTATCTTGATAAAATTGTTTCATTACCTTGGGGTTATTGTACAGAAGAAAATCTTGATATTGAACACGCTGAAACTGTGCTTAATGAAGACCATTACGGACTGGTTGATGTTAAAGAAAGAATTGTTGAATTTCTTGCAGTACGAAAAATTAATCCTGATGTTAAAGGTCAGATTATCTGTCTTGCGGGACCTCCTGGTGTTGGTAAAACATCGATTGCTCGTTCTTTAGCTACCGCTATGGGTAGAAATTATTCACGAATTTCACTTGGCGGTGTTCGTGATGAGGCAGATATTCGTGGGCATCGAAAAACATATATTGGCTCAATGCCCGGTAGAATTATTGAGGCTATCGAAAGCGCTAAAAGTTCAAACCCTTTAATTTTGCTTGATGAGGTTGACAAACTAGGCTCAGACCATCGTGGTGACCCGTCATCAGCACTTTTAGAAGTTCTTGATGCAGAACAGAACAGTACATTTACTGACCATTATCTTGAAATCCCTTATGATTTAAGTAAAGTTATGTTCATAACTACGGCGAATGATAAGAGCAGAATCCCTGCACCACTTCTTGATAGAATGGAAATTATAGATATTCCGGGTTATACATACGAAGAAAAATTTAATATTGCTAAAAAACATCTTGTTCCAAAACAGATTAAAGCAAACGGACTTAAAAAATCTTATGTAAAATTTACTGATAAAGCACTCAAGTTGATTATCAGTGGTTACACTAAAGAAGCGGGTGTGCGTGTACTTGAAAGAACAATCGCTAAAGTACTTCGTAAAATTGCAGTCGAGTATGCAAAAGGATTTGACGGTAAACTCACAGTAAAAGATACTGATTTAGAAAACTATATCGGTGCAGTTAAATATAAACCTGATGAAAAATCAAAAGTGAATCAGGTTGGTGTTGTAAATGGACTTGCATACACGTCAGTTGGCGGAACAATGCTTACTGTTGAAGTTGCTGTTATGGATGGCACAGGCAAAATTGAGCTTACAGGCTCTCTTGGTGATGTTATTAAAGAGTCTGCAAAGGCTGCAATAAGTTATATAAGAGCAAATGCTGATAAATATAGAATTGACAAAGAGTTTTATCAGAATAAAGATATTCATATTCATTTCCCTGAGGGTGCAGTACCAAAAGATGGACCGTCAGCAGGTGTTACAATCTTTACAGCACTTGTATCAGCTCTTTCAGGTTGTAAAGTAAAAGCAGATGTTGCAATGACTGGCGAAATCACTATAACTGGCAGAGTTTTACCAATTGGTGGGCTTCGCGAAAAAACTATGGCTGCTTATGTGGAGGGTATTAAAACAGTTGTTGTTCCTGAAGCTAATCGAAGTGATTTAGATAAGGTTGATGAAAAAGTTAAAGAAAGAATTAATTTTGTTTTTGCAACCACAGGCGATGATGTGCTTAAAGTTGCACTTGTTTAAGAGGGGTATTTATGAGATACGATAAAGCAGAATTTAAGGCAGCTTATGGTACATTTGGGCAGTTGCCTGACTCGGATTTACCTGAAATTGCTTTTGCGGGTCGTTCAAATGTAGGTAAAAGTTCGTTGCTTAATAAACTT
>CALBKQ010000148.1 GCA_937895645.1 uncultured Clostridia bacterium | reverse complement strand
TTTCAGCAGCTTGCATCGTAGTAATATAATTCATAATTTCACCAACCTTTATACCACTATAGTGGTAGTATAACACATTATCGGAACAATATCAAGTGTATTATTCCGATAGCTTCTGACATAAAATTGCGCCTGCTTGATTTTATCGTAAGTAAGCGTTAGTATGTAAAAAATTTTTAACGCATTAAACCAAGAATAACACTCTCATTTTTATGGGAATGCTGATTTTATTGTGAGTGCAGAGTGAGTGTTGAAAAAATAAAGTATGTATATTATAATGAAATTAATTCTGAAAAGCAGGTGATGAATATGTTGTTAGAACTCTATCCCGAAAAAGAATATCAGACCTTTAAAAGCATAGGTGCAAGTGGTGCGTGGTGGGCGCAGATTGTAGGTAACTGGAGTCATATTGATAATGAATCCGGTAAAGAAGTACGTGACAGAATTGCCGAGCTTTTATATAACAAAGAAACTGGTATTGGTCTTAATGTTTATCGTTATAATATCGGTGGTGGCTCAAAGCATTCAGGCAAAGGTGAATTTTCTCAACCTGCAAGAGCAACGGAGTGTTTTGAAAAAGCAAAGGAAGAGTATGACTGGTCCCGTGACAGCAGTGCCGTTTATATGATGAAAAAGTGTGTGGAAAATGGAGCGGATGAAGTAATATTTTTTGTTAATTCACCAATTGAAAGGCTTACTAAAAATGGAATGACACACAACAAAAAACATCAGTTGTTTCACGAGAATATTGCTAAGAAAAATTATAAAGAATTTGCAAAATATTGCCTTGATGTAACAGAACATTTTTTGAGTGAGGGTATGCCTATAAAATACCTATCTCCTATAAATGAACCAATATGGGTGTGGAATGGTGGTCAGGAAGGGTGTTTCTACAGACCACGAAGTGTAAAAAATGTTTTTAAGGTTTTTGCAAGTGAATTAGATAACCGCCCTGCATTAAAAAATCTTAAATTATCAGGTGCAGAATCAGGCGACCTTCGTTGGTTTAACAAAGCATATACCAGAAATTTATTAAAAGATAAAAATGTTAGAAAATATCTTGACGGAGTAGATGTTCATTCTTATTGCTTACCGCTTCCGTTACCAGTAGAAATTCCATTTTTAAATGACCGTTTAGGCTTTGTAAAACGCTTCAGAAAATGGATGGATAAACATTACCCTGATGTACCTGTTACAATGAGTGAATGGACTCATATGAAGGGTGGCAGAGATTACGGGATGGACTCTGCATTGGTTACTGCAACTACAATGTATGAAGATTTTACACTTTTAAATGCAGTTTCGTGGCAACATTGGATTGCCGTTTCCGAGGTTGATTATTGCGACGGTCTTATATACATAAATCTCCAAGATAAATCCTTTGAAATAACAAAAAGATTTTACGCTACAGGTAACTATACAAAGTATGTAAATTTGGGCGCAAAAAGAATTGATGTACAAATTGACGATGAGGATTTACTTGTGACATCATTTAAGTCGGAGGATGAAATCGTGATTGTTGCGCGCCCTGATAATCCTTTAGTCAAATATAAAAAAGTAAATCTTGAAGAATTGGA
>CALBKQ010000147.1 GCA_937895645.1 uncultured Clostridia bacterium | reverse complement strand
CATCGTTAAGAGCGTCGAATATTCTGATAACATCAATACCGTTTTCAATACTCTTTTTAACAAACATTCTTACAACATCATCAGGGTAGTGCTTGTAACCTAAAAGGTTCTGACCACGAAGAAGCATTTGAAGCTTAGTATCAGGACACTTTGCCTTGATGCTTCTGAGTCTTACCCATGGGTCTTCATTAAGGTAACGAAGACATGAGTCGAATGTAGCACCGCCCCAGCATTCAAGAGAATAGTAACCCGCCTTATTGAGCTTTTCAAGAACTGGTTCTAAATCCTTAAAAGGCATTCTTGTTGCAATAAGGGATTGGTTGGCATCTCTTAATACGGTTTCAGTAAACTGTACTTTCATAGTTTTTTGCCTCCAAAACACATTTAATTTTATTCCAAAATTACCCATTGTAATTTTAATGTAATTATACCTTATATTTTTATTATTATCAATAGTATTCAAATAATAAAAAATATTTTTGTCGTAATAACAAAAAAAGACGCTCAAAAGCGTCTTTTTTGTAGTGATTTTTTAGAATGGATTTACCTGAATATCGCCAATGTTTGGTGCATAGGTAACTCTGTTGTTAAAACTGGATGAGCCGTCATTTGAAAGCTTGATTTCATTGTCTCCTTCGTCAAGGTAAAGTACTACAGTTTTTGTCTTGTAAGTTTCCCAACTGTATGTGCTACGGAAGAAGTAATTACCACGATTTTCACCGTTTACTGTAAAGGTAATGTAACGCTCAACAAGGTCAACATTATAGTCATGATATCCACCTTCTTCATTGTTAGCATATTCAATAGTAAAGTTATAGTAACCTGCTTTTGGGGCATTCACATTGAATGTAGCATAACTACCTTTATCAGATGCAATCCAACCAATTCTCTTGCCACTTGAAGTATTCTTATCCTCTTCAATAGTTGCACCATTGAAAACTTTCATATCAGCAGGGGCTATTACATTTGAATTGCTTTCAAAAGCTTTTGGGTCAACAGCAACACTAACTAGTTCTGTGTTGTCAGAAAGGGTAACCTTATTATATCCTCTGTGAAGGTATAACAAAAGTCTGCCATTTCCTTCTTGTTTGGTATATTCTTCTGTATAAATAAATGGGTCTTTACTTTCAATTCCATTTATGAAAACTTGAATGTTATCATAATTAGTAAGCATCAAATCATACCAACCGTTTTCTTTAACAATAACTGAATATGAATTTTCTGCTTTATCGGCATTTTTTGATTGAAGTAGAGTACAATAAGCTTCATCGGTAAATTTTTGAGTAGTTACATCAACAAAATCAAGTGTAAGAATAGCATCATTAAGCACATTTATATAGATTGTGTTTTTACCTTTTTTAAGGTTAGCGTGAATTGTAACACACTCCATATACTCGTCTTTAATTGTAGAATTAAATTTAGTAGGCATTTCTTTGCCATTTATTGAAATCTGTGCATCTGCAGTTATTCTTCCTGCCTCAACTCCACCATTAGCATAAACAAAATCAAGTGAATAAATACCTGCTTTATCTACATCAACAGTAAATTTGATTGTACTTTCTTTGTCAAGACCTTTAACAACTAATCCTTTTGAACTTGCATAAGAAATCCATTCAGGTACAAAAGCATTACCATCAAATTTTGCGTCTTCAGCCTCAAAACGAAGTGTACGATTTTCATTCTTACTCTCTTCTTCATTGTCATAAGGTGTGATTTCAATAAAATATGACTGACTTTCACGTTCGCAAGGAAGTGTGAACTTAATAGCATTACCCGAAACTTTAACAACCTCTGTCATACATTCTTCAGGGGAGTAAACTGCACCACCAAGACCTTTGAAATCAACATAAGTAACTTTAACTGTAACTTTGTCACCATTTTTTAAGTACTTTTCATCGATGTTTTCAATCTTGATTTTGCTGTTTTCAGCACTACCGCCAGCCATTACATAAAACTTGTTTTCAGCCTCATCAAAACTCGCCATACCGATAAATCCCTTGTTGAAAAGAGGGTATTTACCTTTAAGCCAGTTACCGATATTACTATGGAATAAATCCCATTCAGTAACTTCAAGTTCTTTACCTTTCATATCAGCATAGAACTTGTAAACCCAATAGTTTGAGTTAGGTGTAACATCATCAGCAACTACTTCTGCAAGGTTGTTTGCAAGTCGCCAGTATGCCACACAACCATAAATATCACTTGCTTCAAGACGAGAAATCCATTTTACAGATTCCCCAGGAATACCGTTAGTCTGCATAAGTCCGTATTCAGAAATGCAAATAGGCAATCTTTCAACGCCTAATTCGTCACACATTTCATTGAATTCATTAAAACGATATTCCATCCAATAAATTGAATAGTTTGGTTCGCCGGCAAGCTCGTGCCATACAAACATATCAGGCATACAGTTATTTGTTTTGCAGTATGTCAAAAATTCCTTGTTCCAGTCATAGTTGTAGCCACAATGACCAGGTCCTGCAATTTTCGCATCAGGATTTATTTCTTTAACAACATTATATGTAGATTTCCAAGCGTCATAGAATTTGTAACGATTTTCTTCTACCCAATGGTCGCCAAACCATTGACCATTGTCCATTTCATTATAAATGCAGTAAACAAGCTTATCTTTGTACTTTGAATTTTCCATTTTAGTAACAGTTTTACGAACTCGCTCGTTATACGCATCAAGGCTGTCAAGCTGGTAATACCAGGTATCATACATATCTTGAGTATAGATAAATAAGTATTCGCCACCGGATTCTGTAAAGGTTTCTGCAACTTGCTCTACATCACCAATAGGGTGCTGAAGTCCACCTGCAGGTTTTGTAGCAAGTGTGTTAATACCTATACTTTCAACAATTTCAGCAGTTGGCACATCATCTTCTGCAATACCATAAAGAAATCCCGACGCTCTGCCTGTAAGTTCAGATTGTTGTGAGAAATCAATGGTAAGAGTAGGCACTTTGATAATCGCAAACGCAATTCCTGCAATAATTACCAAAGATAAAACAGAAATACTAATACCCAATAATATCTTTTTAAGTGTTTTCATAAGTTTTACCACCCATATTCAATATAGGTTGATTTTACCATATTATTTAGTTTTCTTCAATCTTAAAATTGAAGAAATCCCCATTACAATCAAAAATATTGCAAAAGCCTTTGAAAGATAATCAGTATTTATGTTTTTAAGCAGAAAACTTGATATGATTGCACCAATAATGCCACCAATAATTACAGGTAATATCTTTTTGTATTCAATTTGCTTTTTTACTGTGTAGATTATTGTTGCAAGAACAGCGCAGGGGACAAAGAAAATAAGGTTTATACCTTGTGCTTGTAGTTGTGGTATATTTGCAAATACAACAAGGTAAATAATCAGTACACCGCCACCGCCAAAACCCATCGAGCCAATAAGCCCTGAAAGAAATCCCGCAATAATTGGAATAACATTACTCATTTTATAAACATTCTCACTCCTGCCCAAATCATAAATAACGCAAATATAACGGTAAGTATTTTGTTAGATGTTTTTTTAATTACAAAAGTACCCACAATACTGCCAATAAGTCCTGGTATAAGATAAATATAAGTGTCTGAAAAGTTGACATTCCCGTTTATAAGATATATAATTGAACTGATAATTGTAATGGGCAATATTGTGCCAACAGCGTTTATTTGTGCTGACTTTTGTTCCATTCCCATCTTTTTGTATAAGGGAACAGTCAGCATTCCGCCACCGGCACCCAAAATTATATTTACTGTGCCTATTAACATTCCGGCAAGAACTTTTTTAATCAAACTCATTTTGACCTCCGGGGGATTTTTTATGAAACCAGTTAAATTCAGAAGTGGTGTTAGTCCTTTAATTTATTTAGTGTTGATTGTTTATCATATTTCAATAGTTGTATTGTTCTTTCTTCCCATATTCCTTTATGTTGATGTTACAACACGATTAGGTGTACTTTTGCTTGTAATTAATGTTATTTATCTTTATCCGTTGATTTTCAACACTTATTATACCCTTGAAGAAGACCATTTATTTATTTATCAATGGCCGCTTATAAGAAAGAAAATTAAATATGCTAACATTTTTGAAATTACTGATACATTACCTGAAGGCATTAAAAAGGTTAAACGAGTTGCATTTTCAACACCTAAATTCTTTGTTGGTTATTATTCTTACGAAATGGATAAGGATACAAAAAAAGAAATTAAAATAAAAAACTATATTGAAATTTCACCTAAAGATATTGACTTGTTTATGATTAAAATGGGCGGTAAATTCAAAATGGCTCGTGATTTAGCTGCAAAACTTGAAGAAGAGCACAAACAAAAAAATGCAGAGCATTTAAGAAAAAAGAGTATTGCAGATAAAATCAGAAAAGAAAAAGAGGAAGAAAATAAACCTGTTGATGTTGTGGTTTCTCCTGTTAAAAAGAATAAAGCAAAAGTTAAAGTAGAAGAAACAGAAGAATAATTTATAAAAATATGGGCGATTCACGAATTGCCCATATTTTTTTGAAAGCATATTAATGATGGAATAATTCCCTTTACACGCGAATTGAATTCACCTATAATGTTATTGTAAAATCTAAAAATTAAAGTTATTATTATGTTGTAGCTACAAGAAATATTTTGAGGTGATTTTATGACAATCTATTTTGGCGAGAATGTTAAAAGACTTCGCAAAGAAAAAGAATTAACCCAAGAAACCCTTGCAGATTTTTTAGGCGTATCATTCCAGACAATTAGTAAATGGGAAAGGGGAGAAACTTACCCAGATATTACAATGCTTCCTGTAATAGCATCATTTTTCAATATATCTATTGATGATTTGTTAGGCGTTGAGAAAGCGCAAAAAGAACAAAAAATCAATGAATATCTTGATTTATATGAACTTTGGAGACTTAAAGACACTCCTGAAGTTATAAAAAAATTCAAAAATGCAGTTAAAGATTTTCCGGGAGATTATCGTATTCTTGTAAGGTATATGGAACTTTTAAGGTGTGGATGTGATTACAGAGACGAAAAAGCAACACAGGAGTTACTTTCTATTTATGATAATATTCAAAAACATTGTACTGATGATAGTATAAGAATGTGGTCAAAGCGTATCGTCTGTCAGCATTTACATAGGTTAGCGTGTTGCACAAATAAAGAAAGCTATCAGAAACAGGCAGATGAAATTCTTGCAGAAATGCCATCTTTACTTAATTCTAAGGAATATATTGCAATAACAATGAATGGTGATGTTGAAATGCACAGTAAGGTGTGTGAAACTGCAATTACAGAACTGCTTTATTTACTTGTTAATTCCTTTGCTCATTATTGCTATTATGAAAATGATTTTACACCTGAATACAAGATTAAAATAATCAGTGAAATAAATTCACTTTTTCATACATTTTATCAAAATGATAATTTTGGAAAGAATTGGATGCATCTTGTGTATAATTACGGTCATTTGGGACATTGGTATTTTGAGTTAGGAAATGAGAGAAAAGCGCTGGAGTATCTGAAAATTGCAGCTGAATATGCTGTTAAGTGTGATTCAGTTTTTGATAATACAGAAACTGTGGCTAAATTTTATGAGCAAGAAAGAGATTATCGAGAAATGTATATGCGTACTCGTATGAAAAAGCTTATGACAGAACACTACCCATTATCTGACGATTTCAAATCAAAACCTGAATTTCAAGAAATAGTTAAAATTTTAGAATAATACATGGTTAGTTTCTTGTGCTGAAAACAAAGGGGCTGTAAAAAAACGCCTTTTAAAACAAAAAACATCCTGCCAAAACCACGGTAAATCAAGGTTTTGGCGGGATTGTTTTACTTAAAGCCGAAAAAATAACGAGTTTTTTTGAAGTGAACCCCAAAGTTTAGACAAAATAAAATATTAAATTGATAGAGAATGAGTTCGGTATTGTACTGGACTCATTCCTTTTAGTTTTAAGGAAATTCTATCGTTATTATAGTAAGAAATATATTTCTTTAATTCATCAATGAAAGTGTTAACACTTTCGAATTTTTCGCCGTAGTACATTTCAACTTTCAGTCTGCCGAAAAAGTTTTCCATAGCACCATTATCCATACAGTTACCCTTACGCGACATGCTTTGTGTGATATTATGTTCTGCTAATAATCTTTGATATTCAGCATGTTGGTATTGCCAACCTTGGTCTGAATGGAATATCGGTGTTGCATCAGCAGGTAACTTTTCAAATAACCCAGCTAACATTTCTCGTATTTGCCATAAATTAGGACTTGTTGAAATAGAATACGATATAATTTCTCTATTATACAAATCCATAACAGGTGATAAATAAATTTTTTCATCACCAATTTTGAATTGAGTAACATCTGTTGTTATCTTTTCAAATGGTCTTTCTGCATAAAAATCTCTTTTGAGCAAATTGTCTGCAACTTTACCAACAGTGCCTTTGTAAGAATGATATTTATCGTTTTTGCGTTGTTTTCCTTTCAAACAAAGACTATTCATTAGTTTTAATACGGTTTTATGGTTAATTACATAACCTTTGTTATGCATAGCAACGGTAATTCTACGGTATCCGTATCTGCCTTTGTTAACATTAAAGATAGTTTGTATTTCTTGCTTTTCTTTTTCATATTTATCTTCATTTTGATTTTTGAGATAGTAATAGTATGTGCTGTGAGCAATTCCTGACAATTTCAATAATTCTTTTAGCGGATACTTTTGCCTTAGTTCAGAGATTATTTTTGCTTTTTGCCGTTCTCTCGCTCTTCCGCAAGAACTAAGGCACTCAGTTTTTTTAAGTATTCTATCTCCATACGAAGTCGTTGGTTTTCGGCTATTAAATTTTCTTCAATCTGTTTATTCAATTTAGGCGGTCTACCTCTCTTTGTTCCGCTAGCGGAACAAGCTCTGCCTCGTCTTTCTTTCATTAGACCTTCGGCTCCTTCTTCCAAATATATGCGTTCCCACCTTTTAAGCATATCAACTACACTACCATCTTCTCTTAACTGGTATTTTCGTGCTGTTTCTCTGTATCCTAAATGGTGTCCTCGCATATCCATTATAACACCTATTTTGAATTCTGCACTATACTTTCGTTGTTTTGTTCCTTTTTTTACCATAAAAATATGCACCTCCAAAAGTGTCTAACTTTTGGGGTGCATATCATCACACCACGCCCTGTTTTTTAATTTTTATTCTAAAGATACC
>CALBKQ010000146.1 GCA_937895645.1 uncultured Clostridia bacterium | reverse complement strand
CACCACGAACGTCTGCACCCATAGAGTTTAAGAAGTTTGCAAGGTCAACAATGTGTGGCTCTTTTGCAGCGTTTTCAATAATTGTAAGACCTTTTGCCTTAACTGCCGCTAACATAAGATTAATTGTAGCACCAACTGACACAACGTCAAAGTAAACTGAAGTACCAAGAAGTGTTTCAGCATGTGCGTCAACCATGGCGTTTTCTTCCATAGTCACTTTAGCACCAATAGCCTCAAAACCCTTAATGTGTTGGTCAATAGGACGAACACCTACACCCAAAGCACAACCACCTGGCATTGCAACTTTTGCGTGATTAAATCTTCCAAGAAGAACACCAATAAAATAGTAAGATGCACGCATAAGTTTTGACAAGTCGTGACCTACAATATTTGTACGCACACAAGAAGTATCAATTTCAAGTGTACTTTTATTTATCATTTTAATTTCTGCACCAAGAGAGCGTAAAATCTTAATCATTGCAGAAACATCACTGATATTAGGGATGTTTTCAATTCTGCAAACGCCCTCAGCGAGAATTGTCGCCGGAATTATCGCAACGACAGCATTTTTAGCGCCGCTTATTTCAACTTCGCCTGTTAATCTGTTGCCACCGTTTACTATGATTTTTTCCAAGGACTTATTCCCCCCAATACAACATATAGTTGAAAATACCAGAAAAAACTCGATTTTACACAATTAAGCAAAAATGCTCAAACGCCTTTAATAGTATAACACTATTTTTTACAAAATAAAAGACTTTTTTAATATTTTTTTAGTTTTTGAAAAAATCACTATTTATAGTATTAAATTATAGTTAAAATTGGTTGAATAAAGTTGTTTTTTATTGTATAATGAATTGATTATGCTTAGGCTTAACTAAGGTGGTGTATTTTTGTGTTGCATTATCTTGAAAATGATATGTTAAAATTTGCAGTTGATACTCACGGTGCTGAGCTTTCTTCAATTTGCAGAAAAAATGAGCGTCGTGAAATGTTATGGCAAGGCGACCCTCAGTTCTGGGGCAGAAAAAGCCCTGTACTTTTCCCTGTAGTTGGTAAATACAAAAACGGTAAAACCACATATGAGGGCAAGGAATATTTTTCAGGTCAACACGGTTTCGCAAGAGATAGTGAGTTTACACTAATCGAAAAAACTGAAAATAAACTTTCTTTTGAACTTTTAAGCAACGAAGAAACACTTAAACAATACCCTTTCAGTTTCCGTCTTGCTTGCTCATTTGAACTTAATAACGAAAAAATTATTGTTGGTTGGAATGTTGAAAATACAGACGACAAAAAGATTTGTTTTTCAATCGGTGCACACCCTGCTTTTTATTGCAGGAAAGGCGAAACTGTGCTTACTATGAATGGTGAAAATCTTAAATATAACCTTATCAACTCAAACGGTCTTTATACACCACAAAAATACCATATTGAAAATTCATTTGTACTTCACGACAGTATTTTTGACAACGATGCTCTCATAATTGAAAATAGTAAAGTCAATGAAATTTCACTTGTTGATAATGGCAAAAAATATTTAACAGTTAAATTTGATGCACCACTTTTCGGCATCTGGTCCCCTGCAAAGAAAAACGCACCTTTCGTTTGTATTGAGCCTTGGTATGGCAGATGTGATGCAGAGGATTTTGAGGGCGACATTACAAAAAGAGAATGGTCAAACGCTCTCCCAGTTGGCAAAAATTGGTACAAGGAGTATGAAATAGTAATCCATGAGTAAATATAAATATATTTTATTCGATTTTGACGGCACACTTACTGACTCGTCAGAGGGTATTTTCAAAAGTCTTACTTACGCTTTTGAAAGTTACGGACACGGTACACCGTCACTTGATTTGCTTAAAAAATTCATAGGTCCGCCACTTTATCACAGTTTTACTGTTTATTGTGGATTTGACGATAAACACGCTTGGGAAATGACTGACAAATACCGCGAGCGTTACAGAGTAAAGGGCTATCTTGAAAGTTGTCTTTACGATGGTGTCAAGGACACTCTTAAAGCACTTAAAGAACAAGGCTACATTCTTGCAACGGCGTCTTCAAAACCTTTACACTTTATTGACCAGATTTGTGAAAATCTTGATATTAAAAAATATTTTGATTTTGTGGGCGGTGCCACTATGGACGGCAGAATCAGCAAAAAAGAAGATGTTATAATTTATACTTCGATGGAAGAAAATAGAGTACAGGCTCTAAAGGAACAATTAAAAGGAGAATTTCCAGACTTAGGAGTTACTGTTCAAAGTATCGCAACTGGTAATTGTGCTCCTAAAATAAAAAATGAAGGAAATAATTTTACGAATTGCACTAATCGCAATAGGTGCTTTGGGCCTGATTTGGTTTCTGACACCTTTTGCAGTGGGAAGAATTATGAATCTGGGCAACGGAACCGGGACTGTTATTATGGTAATAATAATGGCTTATGGCGCTTTTATG
>CALBKQ010000145.1 GCA_937895645.1 uncultured Clostridia bacterium | reverse complement strand
CAGCAAAGGATTCTGCCTCCACCACTTTGGCGATTTGTGCGAAGCGGGTGAAAGTAAATTAAACGATAAACAAAAGGCCGAATTCTATCCGGCCATGTTTGAATTACAGACCAAGCATATGGACCGCTTACAGGAAGACGTTTCCTGGCTGGTAGAGAAATTTGACTATCGCAACAAAGATGCGGACTGGAAGAATTCCAGGGACGCCATCCAGCGCGGTATGCAGAAATTAAAAGGCGGATATCCGGCTGATGCAGTTTACAAGAAAAGATAGCATAATATCAGGGGCTGTTCCCCTGATATTATGTGGTTGTTTATTGTTGTTTGTGTACATATAACTCTGTTAAAGTAGGGTCTGTCTTTTTTAATAAAAGCTCCCCCTGGCTGGAAATTAAGCTTTCAAATTCTTTTAGAATTTCTATTGCTTTTTCTTTATCACTAAATAAGCCGAAAACAGTTGGACCACTACCACTCATACAACAAGCATCTGCACCACATTTTCTCATAACACCCTTGATATGTGGTCTTTTTGGCACTTCAACGGCTTGTTCAAACACATTGCCACAATAAGTACAGATTTTTTCATAATCAGCACTTGCAACTGCATCAATCATAGATACACGGTCAAGATGACGTACACGGCACAGTGCGTCAAATTGCGCGTAAGCCTCAGGAGTAGAAACATCCTGGTCTGGCTTACAGAGTACTATATAACATTCTGGCAAATCCTTAACAGGTGCAATAACATTACCTGTATTAAGTGCTATTGCAGTGCCACCTGTAAGGCTGAATGGAATATCAGCACCAACAGTTGCACCGATTTCACAAAGTTCAGTCGTTGAAAGATTTGTATTATAGATTTTATTTAAGCAATAAAGTACTCCTGCACCGTCAGCACTACCACCAGCAGTACCGGCTGCCATTGGTATGTTCTTCTCAATTTCAATAGTTACTCCTTGTTCTTTCATATTGCAAATCTTAAAAAATGCATTTGCACATTTATACGCAATATTTTTCTCGTTACAAGGAACACCTTCAGTATCACATTTAATAATGATTTTGTTTTCGTTATTCTTTTGAACTGTAATGGTATCATACAAATCAACTGATTGCATTATCATAAAAAGACTATGATAACCGTTATCAAGTTTTTTAAGAATATCGAGCATTAAATTGATTTTTGCCGCAACTTTAACTTTCATATTTAGTCACCCATTTCAATCTTCATTTGCATTGGAGTATGTTTCTGGAAAAATGTTATACTGTCAAACCCTGCCTCAAGTGCACAATTATATGCCATATCAATATCACAAGCAAGATGTTCCGTGTAATGAGCGTCAGAGCCTACTGAAACGTATTTACCACCAAGTTCCTTAAAGCGTTTAATAATATCAACCTCAGGAGAAAGTTTGTTAATTGGTTGGCGTAGTCCACCTGTATTAATTTCAAGTGCTTTATCACTTTTAGCAGTCATTAAAAGTATTTCATCAATCTGTTTTTTATAATTATTCAAATCTATATCAAGATTTGATTGAGAGTAAAAATATCTTAATGGATACGTAAGATGTGCAAGTACATCAAACTTACCCCATTTAAGCATTTCAATAATTTCGTCAAAATATTGTTTTAAGAGCTTATCCGCTTCGGTCATAGTAAGATTTTTCATAAAATAAAAATCTTCACCACCACGAAGATTATGAACTGAACCTAAAATATGGTCATAATCATATCTGCTTACTATAGAATTTGCAGTTGGGATATCATAAGCCGGTTGACCGAGTTCAATACCATTAAGAATTAAAAGTTTACCGCGAAAAGCTGAACGTACTTTTGACACTTCAAAGAATGCCTGAAACATTCTTTTTTCATAATTATCGGCACCGTAATACTGGTCAACTTCACAATGGTCAGTAAAAGCAATTGCACGTAAATCCAACATTTCTGCTTTTTCACAGAAAAAAGTTGCAGAGTGGTTACCGTCAAATGAATTATCTGTATGAACATGTAAATCAACAATATTTTTATACATAAGAACACACCTTCTATTGTTTATGTGTTTATTTTACTATAAATCTAACATATTTTTCAACAAATTTTGAAAAATATTGATATTCACAATCAATATTTTTTATGTTAAACTATTATCAATACATTTTGGAGGTAATTAAATATGAGAGGTATTATTACTGTAGTAGGTAAAGATATGGTTGGTATTCTCGCTAAAGTTTCAGGTGTTTGTGCTGAAAATAGCGTTAATGTTATTGAAGTTTCGCAGTCAATTTTACAAGATATGTTCTGCATGATAATGCTTGTAGATTTTGAAAAAGCAAATGTTCCATTTACAGAGTTTTCAGATAAAGTTACTGCAATAGGTAACGAAATGGCACTTTCAATTCATGTTATGCACGAAGATATCTTTAATTCAATGCATAGAATATAAGTAGGTAGAAAAAATGATAAATACACACGATATACTTGAAACAATCAATATGATTCAAGATGAAAATCTTGACATAAGAACAATCACAATGGGTATTTCTCTGCTTGATTGTTGCACAGGTGACGCAAAATCAACTTGCGACAAGATTTATGAGAAAATGACAAGAAAAGCTGAACACCTTATTAAAACAGGTGAAGATATTGAAAAGGAATACGGTATTCCAATCATCAATAAACGAATTTCAGTTACACCAATTTCAATGATATTAGCATCTGGCAAAGGCGACCCTGTTTTATATGCAAAGACTCTTGAAAGAGTAGCACAAACTGTTGGAGTAAACTTTATTGGTGGTTACTCTGCCCTTGTGCAAAAAGGCTTTGCCGCTGGTGATGAATCGCTTATCCGTAGTATTCCAGAGGCGCTTGACGTAACTGAACATATTTGTTCATCAGTTAATATAGGCTCAACAAAAGCAGGTATTAATATGGATGCAGTTAAAATGATGGGACAAATTATTAAAGAATCTGCAGAAGTTACTGCAAACAAAGGTTGCATTGGTCCTGCAAAGCTTGTTGTTTTCTGTAACGCTCCCGAAGATAACCCATTTATGGCAGGTGCATTCCACGGTGTTGGTGAACCTGACTGTGTAATTAATGTTGGTGTATCAGGTCCCGGTGTTGTACGTTCAGCAATTTCGAAGATTCCTGATGCTAATATTACAGAAGTAGCAGATATGGTTAAGCGTACTGCATTCAAGATTACAAGAATGGGTCAGCTTGTGGCTTGTGAGGCCTCTAAACGCCTTAATGTACCTTTTGGTATAGTTGACCTCTCACTTGCTCCAACACCTGCTATAGGCGATTCTGTGGCTTATATTCTTGAAGAAATGGGACTTGAACAATGTGGTGCGCACGGTACAACTGCTTGTCTTGCACTTCTTAACGACGCGGTTAAAAAAGGTGGAGTAATGGCATCTTCACATGTTGGTGGACTTTCAGGTGCATTTATTCCTGTTTCAGAAGACGCTGGTATGATTGCGGCAGCAACAAGCGGTGCACTCACTATTGAAAAGCTTGAAGCTATGACTTGTGTTTGCTCAGTTGGTCTTGACATGATTATTGTACCCGGTGACACAACTGCAGAAGTGCTTTCAGGTATTATTGCAGATGAAGCTGCAATTGGTATGGTGAACTCAAAAACAACTGCAGTAAGACTTATTCCTGCAATTGGCAAGGATATTGGGGACACACTTAACTTCGGTGGACTTTTAGGCTATGGACCTGTTATGAAATTGAACACCGCATCACCTGCTAAATTCATTAACCGTGGTGGTCGCATCCCTGCACCATTACAGAGTTTGAAAAACTAAATAATAAAAATTTCAGGTGGAGTCCACAAGGACTCCACCCTTTTCTTTCTGTCAGGATGCATTTAGTTGTTCATACTTCTGCATTTCCCGACTAACAGAGGTTTCGTACATTCTTTCTGCAAAAATTGCGTAACCTTGGGTTGGCTCATTTACAAATACATGGGTTATTGCGCCAACTAAATATCCATTCTGGATAATAGGTGTACCACTCATACCCTGTACTATTCCACCTGTTTTATTTAGTAACTCTTTATCTGTTATTTTTACTATCATATCTTTATTAACTGCTGTCGAATTAGAATAAATTTTAATTATTTTTACATCAAAATACTGTGGTCCCGAATTATCTATAGTACAGATTATCTGTGCGTCGCCTTCAACTATTTCTTGTTTCACAGCTAATGGTATAGTTTCAGTTTTTTTGCAGGTTGTAAATCCGTAAATTCCCTCATCACAATTAAGACAAAGTCTACCTTTACTTCTGCCTGACAGCACCCCGCACAACTCACCTACAGCACCGTTTGAGCTTCTATAAAGACCTTTAATAGATGCTTCTGCCATATCACCGTTTTTCATTGGCATTATATCATTAGTATCTACATCATATATTGGATGACCTAATCCTGCAAAAGAATTATTTTCAGGATTATAAAAAGTCACTGTGCCAAGTCCCGCAGTACTATCGCGCACCCAAAGTCCTGCTTTATATTTTCCGCTTATACTGTCTTTATAAGTTTTGAACATTACATTTATTTCTTTATTATTACGAACTACCGTTATTACCATTTCATTACCTTGACTTTTTTCAAGAACTTTTGTTAGGTGCTTTGTTGACTGAATTTCTGTACCGTCAATTTTCTTAATAATATCGCCAATCATAAGTCCTGATTTTTCGGCAGGATTTACTGTACCTGTGGTTGTTTCAACCACATCAGTATCTACTATAATTACACCATCGGTATATAGTTTTATACCAAAAATCTCTCCACCAGGAATTATATATTTTCGTTTTGAGTTTGTTACTTTAATATTTTTTACGGGAATAATATTCAAAAGTTCAATTTGTGCTTCCTGTTCATATATTTCGTTATTATTTCTTAAAACATCTAGATTATTGTCTGAACTTATATTAAATAAATCAAAACCGAAAACTTGAGGCATATTATAACTTGTTTTTTCAACTATAGTTACTCTTTGTGGTATTGTGATTTGTGCAAAATAAATTATAACAAATATTATAGTACACGCAACTGCACTAAAAACTGATAAAAATTTAATAAAATTACGCAATTTTTCACCTCCGTACGACTTTTGTCGCACTAATAATTTGTCACAAAATCATGACAATATTTGAGGTAAAAAATAAGCCTTGCGGTGAAAATTACATTTCACTACAAGGCTATAATTTTTAGAAAAATTTACAAATTTTTTCAACTGTTTTTTCTACAGACTCACCATTAGTTTTTATAACTATATCGGCATATTTATTATATAAATCAATACGCTCATTATAAATATCATCAATTGTGTCATTCTTTTGTGCAGCAATACCACGGGTGCTAATATTATTTAGACGCTTTTTAATTTTGTCTAAAGGCACATCAAGAAAAATAATTTTACCTTTTTTCTTGAGATGCAGGATTGCGTCTTCACGATAAACAACACTACCACCTGTTGCAACTACACAGTTATCACAGTCAAGAGATTTAACTGCCTCTTCTTCACAGTTGAGAAAATAGTCAATACCATCAGTATCAATAATATTCTGCAACAATCTGTTTTCACGTTGCTGAATAATCAAATCAGTATCAACAAAACCTATACCCAATGTTTTTGCAAGAATAACACCGACGGTGCTCTTGCCACATCCGGGCATACCAATAAGTATAATATTTGCCATAACTTAAATAGAAATTTCGTGCGCGATTTTATAATCTTCAATATTAAGAGATTTTTTCATATTGAGAGCTTCAAAAATATCGTAATTTACAATTTCATCTTTATTAATTGCAAGAACTCTATTACCGACACCCTCTTTAAGAAGTTCAACTGCTTTATAACCCATAAGAGATGCTGTAACTCTGTCGCGTACTGTTGGATGGCCACCACGCTGAACATGACCGAGTATTGTAGCACGAGTTTCAACACCTGTTTCAGCCTCAATACGCTTTGCCATTTCTTCAACGCCACCAATACCCTCAGCAACGAGAATAATAAAATGTCTCTTACCCGTCTTCTGAGTTCTCTTCATTCTGTCAATAACATCACGCTGGAAGTCATATTCTACTTCAGGAATAAGAATTGATGTTGCACCACAAGCGATACCAGCATTAAGTGCAATATAGCCTGCACGTCTACCCATAACTTCAACAACTGAACAACGGTCATGTGATTCAGAAGTGTCACGAAGTCTGTCAACCATTTCAAGAACGGTATTCATTGCTGTATCGTAACCGATTGTATAATCACTACATGCGATATCGTTGTCGATTGTACCAGGAATACCAACGCAGTTAACACCACGAAGTGACAAGTCACGAGCGCCACGGAATGAACCGTCACCACCGATTACAACAATACCTTCCATATTAACATCTTTTGCAACTTTAAGTGCTTTCTGAAGTCCTTCTTCAGTTTTGAATTCTGGGCTTCTTGCAGAATAAAGAACTGTACCACCACGGTTAATAATATTTGAAACTGAACGAAGATTCATTTCAAACATATCACCCTGCATAAGACCATTGTAGCCTCTTCTGATACCCATTACTCTGAAACCATTTTCGCAACCTGCACGAACAACTGCGCGAACAGCAGCGTTCATACCTGGAGCGTCGCCACCACTTGTTAAAACACCTATTGTCTTCATTTTTATCACCCTTTTAATTTGCTAAAAATTACCACATTGAATATTTATAATACCATAAGAATACATAAAATGCAAGTAATTAATCATTTTTGAAAAATAACGTTTTGTTCCCCTGCTATTACTTTAAGTTCTGTAATAAGGTTATCATTTATTGATATTTTTTTACAAGGAAAATACTGCTTTGTAGAAGCGAAATAAAAATACAAAGGAACCTCGCCAACACTTGCTTTATTACTTATTGTTTCAAGGCAAGTTTTGAATATATGAGATTGATTGTTATCTACTCTTATAAATAAACCATGTTTTTTAGAACGATTATCTTTTGCAGCATCAGCAGTTTCAAGAAAATCGAGAATAATTTTAGGATTTTCTTCTTCACGCATTGAAAGTCTGCCACCTATAAATACAGCAACACCATTGTTTATTTTATTCATATATTTTGCAAGAAGTTTCGGGAACACGATTACTTCAATCGTTCCACCAACATCTTCAATATTCATAAAAACCATGCTCTCGCCTTTTTTAGTCTGCTTTCGGGTTATACTACTTATTATGCCCATAATTTTTACAGACGCAGTATCAACATAAGGCGAATTGAAATCACTTTCTGCATTTATAATATTACCAATTTTATCGCATTTAAGTTCATCAGACAAATCTGCATATTGTTCCATAGGATGTGATGAAATATAAAGGCCAGTTGTTTCTTTTTCCATCATAAGAAGTTCTTTTGTTCTGAACTCAGCAGTTGGCTTCATTACATATTCAGAATGGTGTCCTGATAATACCATTGCTCTATGCAGTAATGGTTCAAAGCTCTATACCTTTGGTGAAAGATCTTGGCAGGTATTCTCATATAACGACGATAAGAATAACCCATTCTCTTCACCTGATAACGCAGCTGGTAACATTGGTATCAAAGCACCTAACTCACTTGCTATGCTAGGCAATACTGTGCTGTGGTTAGGATCAAGCGATATTGGTGATAACGGCGTGTTCATGATTACAGATACAGAAATCAAACGCATATCTACTCAAGACATTGAACGTGAAATTACACAGATAGTCAATCCCGAGAATGCATATAGCTCAATTTGGCAAGAACATCAGCATGTATTCTATAGCATAACATTTGAAGATTCAAAGAAGACATATGTGTATGACGTAACA
>CALBKQ010000144.1 GCA_937895645.1 uncultured Clostridia bacterium | reverse complement strand
AGAAATATTCTTGCTTATCAGATTAAGAGATATATTGGTGCTTATACAGCAGCAATGGATGGCATTGACGCAATCGTATTTACTGGTGGTATTGGTGAAAATGCTGATGATATTCGTGCTAAGGTTTGTAAAGAACTCACATTCCTTGGAATTGAAATTGATGAAGAATATGGCAAGACACTTGTTAAGGGTGCTGAAGGCGAACTCTCAACAGCAAACTCAAAAGTTAAAGTTTATGTTCTTCCTACAAACGAAGAACTTGTTATTGCAAGAGATACAAGAGATATTGTAAATGCTCTTTAATTCTTAATTTTACACAAAGATTAAGCCGTGCTTTTTAGCACGGCTTTTTGTTGTATTAGATTATTTTCTTGTTTCAAGAGCACTTTGTACTGCTTTGAAGAGTGATAAATCGCTTTCATAATCTACATCGCAAGTATAATGCCACACCATTACACCGCCAAGACCATAGTCATTAGCAAATGCAGTTTTATCTTTAATCATTTGCACACCATTAAAACTTGTGGTTATACCACCACTTGTAACGCCATTCATATATGATTTCGCAATTTTATTCTTAAAAGGATTATTTTCTAAATCACCAGCAATTTGTGCATAAGATGGCCAAGCTTCTTCACCACCGTGAGTTCTGCCGTAGAATGGTAATCCTAAATCACATTTTGACAAATCATAACCGCGCTTTATGAAATCCTTAACTGCCATTGCTCCGCCAACAGTTGCAAATTCTGCATGGCTATTGTATTCAGTCATATTATCATAAGACATTATTTCCACTCTATCAAGCACTTTAATTGCATCTTTTGATATATTTGAACTCCAATGTGAAAAGGCTGCACCAAGAATGTAATTACCTAACTGTGAGTCAAGATTTACAAGGAATTTTGAATAATCTTTTATGCTTTCTGGTTTATAAGGATATTCATAATCAAAGAATATACCGTCAAAATTATATGTTTCTAAAAGTTTAAGTATATTTTTAATTAAACCGTCGCTATTATCAATAAATGCCTGACTGTGAAGTTTTTCTTTATCGTCAGAATCTACTCCATCAGGGCCTAATATATTGCAATAGATTTTTGCATTAGGATTTGTCTCTTTAATATCTTCAATAATATCTTTGAAGATAACATCTCCCTTTACCATCTCACCATTGATATCAAGGTCTTGAAGATAAACATTTCCGTTTTCATCAAATCTTGCAACACCAAACAAAATAATATCAGTTAATGTATTCATTTTTTCGGCATCAATGTTTTCATTACCATAAAACCATTGGCAAACAAGATATGAAGTTATGCGGAAATTATCATTTTTATTATCTTTAACATTAAGCACATCAATACTTTTAATGTTATATTGATTTTCATTAGAAGAATTGATACAGATTTTGAGAGAATCTGTTGTGTGTTCCCCTATTTCACAATATCTATACTCACCAACTCGGTCTTGCTGATATATTGGTTTGTATTCACCGTTTTCATCTTCAACCCAGATTGAAAACTTATCAATTTGATTGTCCTTTTCCTTTAGAACTACAGTATCAAAAGTTGTTTCTTCGGGAAAACGAATTTCAATAAATGTACCCTCTGCTGCAACTTCACCCTTAAGATTACCAATAATCTCAGCATTTTGCATTACACTGAAATTTTTATCTTTTTTATTTTCAAAACTGCCACACGCTGTAAATGAAAATAAGAGCACAAAAACTAACAAAATAGAAATTATTTTTTTCATAACTATTCACCTTTCTTTAATTTTTCGTTATATGCAAATTCAACCCCTCGGTTACCCAAATGAAAAACTGATTTGTTTTTAACCTTGAACCAAACTTTCTTTTCAATTCTTGAATAGTTTATGTTCTTTGAACGCATATACATTTTGAAGAAATTAAGGCGTTTATAAAAGTCTTTATAATGCTTGAATTTATCCTCTGTCCACGCACCCTCTGCAAATGCAAAAATTCTTGGGTACACAGAAAACTCCCATGCTTCAAAAGTGTCCATCCATTCTGCCCAAGATTCAAACTCAACACCAAGTACATTTTTTTCATTAACAAAGCCCGATTTTACAACATTGGAGTTATATACTTTTTTAAGCGGTACGACTGAATGAGAATAATCAAAATACAATGTTGGACAAGGTGAAACAATAAATTTTCTATTGTCGTTTTCTTTTTTTATCCACGCCGGAGAACGATAAATCCAGTAATGACCAATTATATCAGTTGCGGTACTATCATATATACCATCATTCCACTCAATACTTGTTTTACCAAGTTTTTTAAGCATTTCATTAACACGGTTATTAAAATATGCCTGTAAATCTTTACCTGTTTCAATACCAAGTTCTTTCATTTTCTGCTGACATATAGGACAATCTTTTTCCCAGATTTTGTGTCCTTTTGAAGCCTCATCGCCACCCATATGAAAATACTTATATGGGAACAACTCACAAACTTCTGTCAAAAGTTTTTCTACAAATTCGTAGGTTTCTTCCTGGCCTGCACAAAGAATATCTTTTGTAATACCGTTTTCACAGAATACTTCATATTCACCTTTTAAGCAAGAAAGTTCAGGGTATGCAGCAAGAATAGCAACCGTATGACCGGGTAAATCAATTTCAGGAATTATATCAATACATAAGCTTTTTGCATAGTCAACAATCTCACGAATTTCATCTTTTTTGTAATAATGAAAATATTCATCTCCGCCTTTTTGAATTCCAGAAATCTTGCTTAAAATTTCAGCACCACCGAGAAGTTCATACTTTCTTTTACTACTGATTTCATTAAGAAGTGGAAACTCTTCACTTTCAATTCTGTAACCTTGGTCATCGCAGAGATGCCAATGGAATTTATTAAGTTTAAGAAGTGCCATATTATCAAGAGTCTTCTTAACCGCATCCACACCAAAAAAATGACGGGCTTCATCCATCATACCACCACGATATGCATATTTTGGATAGTCGTAAATATCACAACAATTAAGCACAGCTACACCATCTGCACTTTTAGCCTGCATAAGCATAATTTTAAGAGTTACTGCACCATAAAACGCACCATTCTCATCAGATGCTGAAACTGTAATGCCTTCTGTTGTGATTTTCAATTTATATGCTTCACTTTTAAGAGACGCATCTTTATTAAACTTAATCGCACCGTTGTTTGCATCAGTTTTGGTTTTAAGAAAGCCTGAAAGATATTTACCGGCCTTAATAAATTCAGGAATACAAAGCACCGCTGTATCTTGCGTTACTGTATATGTACCATCATTCACGGTGTATTTTTGTGGTTTAGGAATGATGCTATACTTTGGTTTGCTCATTTTATACCCTCCAATACCTTTCTGCAATAATCAGGAACATCTGAAATCAAGGCATCACAACCCCATTCAGTTAATCTCACAATTTCTTCTTCAAGATTAACTGTCCAAGGATTAACTGCCATACCAAGATTATGTAGTTCAACAACTTCATTTTCTTTTATAAGTTTTCTATGAGGATGGGCAGCATTAACATTCAACTGTTTACAGTATTTTGCAACGCCAAATGTCATAATTTCATTACCTAATTCGTCATTTTCATAAAGAAGTGCAGTTTTAATATTTTTATCAATCTCTTTGACCATACGAACACATTCTGGGTCAAAGCAAGACACAATAGAGTTCTCTACAATTCCATATTTATTAATTTCTTCAACAACCTTTTTAACAAGGTCGTTGTCTTTCTTTGGTGGTTTGATTTCAATATTGATAAGTTTCATTTTTCTTACAACATCTAAAAGTTCAGGTAATGTAGGCAAACTTACTCCTGCAAAATCCTTATTAAAATAAGAACCGAAGTCCATCTCTTTAAGTTGGTCAAGTGTTAATTCGTCAATTAAACCGTTACCGTTTGATGTTTCATCAACAGTATAGTTATGACAAATTACAATCTCACCGTCTTTTGACAAATGAACATCGGTTTCGATTCCGTCTGCATTAAATTCAATAGCTTTCATAAAAGCAGGAATAGTATTCTGGGGTGCAACTTTATTGGCTCCCCTATGTGCTAATACAAGTGGCATAAATTCCAATCTCCTTTGGAAATATTTGCAGAACATAATTCTACAAATATATTCTACCAAAAGTAATTGTAATTTGTAAAGACTTATTTATCATTAAATATTTCTTCTAAAATCTCCACTATCTTAAATTTCAATTTATATTTTTCTGCTTCAGTTACAATTTCTGTTTCATCATCTGTTAAAACATCTGATAATTCACACTCTGCAGCTGCAGTTGGTAAGCACATTGGGGGAAACATTACACACCACCAATTTTGTCCTTTACCCTCACCTATTATTACTTTTACAGCAGTATAATAACCTGCAGGTAGTGTAATGCTGTTATCATAAATTCGTGTATTAAAATACTCTTTTTCTACTGTAATTTTTACACTATAGTCAAAGCCTTCTTTTTTAACAGTTTCAAATGCTATATTTTCGAGATAATCAATATATGGGGTAATTTTTTCTTTTGCTTCTATCGCTGTAACACTTCCGTCAAAAACTTCCTTACCCGCTGATAACACTGCATCACGAACTTTAAGCTTTAGTTGTTGGTCCTCATCACTATCTGAATTCGCAATTACGTGCATTCTCAACATTTTTTCCCTTATATTATCACATTGTTGAGAAAAAGCATTGATATTAAACACACCACATATAATCAACGCAATCAATAATGAAATTTCAAGTCTAAATATAGTTTTTTTCATAAATTCACTCCTTATGAGTGAATTATTACCATATAAAATCAATTTCAAACATGAAATTTTTTCTCTAAATTTTGGGTAAAGCAAAAAGCGTGGTCTTTGACCACGCTTTTTACCATTCTTGAGTTGTATAATACGGAACTAATAACCCCTCAATATCACTCATTGCGACATATCTAACTGTTCGGGTAGAATCATTATAT
>CALBKQ010000143.1 GCA_937895645.1 uncultured Clostridia bacterium | reverse complement strand
TAAACGACTGTCCTACAGATTTTTATAAAGACAGTTTTGACGCATCTTTCTGGCGCGATATTACTGTACCATCAGTGTGGCAAATAGGTCAGGATACTGAAAGTTATCCTTACTATTACGCAAGTACATTTTGCCGTGCTATTAGCAGAAGCAAAAATAAAATTCCGTCAATCGACCACACAATGCAGGAAATCGGCATTTATGTTAGAGATTTCGATATGCCTGAAAATTTTGATGGTCAGGAAATCTTTTTGCACTTTGGTGCTGCAAAATCTGCTATTGAAGTTTATCTTAATGGTGAATATGTTGGCTATTCACAGGGTTCAATGACTCCTCACGAATTTGACATTACAAAATATGCTCGTAAAGGCAGTAACAGAGTTGCAGTTAAGGTTTATCGTTTCTCTGATGGTGCATACCTTGAAAACCAGGATATGTGGTTACTTTGCGGTCTTTACAGAGAAGTTTATGTATTTGCAGAGCCTAAAAAATGTATTCGTGACTTCTTTATTACAACTGACCTTGATAAAGAATATAAAGACAGTAATACAAACCTTGAAATCAAAGTTAACAACTATGATAATAAGGGCGGGGCTACTGTTAAGGCAGAAATCATTGACAGTGACGAGAGATTTTTACTTGGTGAGGCTGAGTTTGACGGTAGTGCCACTCTCAACTTTAATAAATTAATTGAAAATCCAAAGAAATGGTCTGCTGAAAGCCCATATCTTTATAAATTACTTATCAGTATTACTGCAGATGGTAAGACAACTTACAAATGCATTCGTTTTGGTTTCAAGAAAGTTGAAATCATAGGTGAAAAGTTCCTTTTCAATGGTAAACCATTAATGCTTCGTGGTGTTAACCGTCACGACTTTGACCCTGACAATGGTTGGGCTGTGCCTACCGAAAGATACCACCAAGACCTTAACTTTATGAAGAATGCGAATATTAACTCTATTCGTACTTCTCACTACCCTGATGACCCATATTTCTATGAACTTTGTGACGAATATGGCTTCTATGTTATGGACGAATGTGACCTTGAAACTCACGGTGTTCGTCGTAAAGGTGTTCCTGGTAGCAATCCAATGTGGACTGACGCTGTTGTTGATAGAATGGAACGAATGGTACTTCGTGACCGTAACCACGCTTGTGTATTTATGTGGTCACTTGGTAACGAGGCTGGTGATGGCGACAACTTTATGGAAATGAAGAAAGCCGCACTCAAACTTGACAATACTCGTCAATTCCACTACGAAGGCGACTTTAACTTTACAAAGAGTGATGTTATTTCAAGAATGTACCCTGTTGAGAGCGTTATGAAAAAACTCTGCAACAAAGAACCTATTGAAATTACACTTTATGACAATATTGCAAATGCACTTGCTGCTGACTCAAAACCAATCAAGAAAGAAGATTACTGCAGACCTGTTCTTCTTTGTGAATATGCTCACGCTATGGAAAACAGTCTTGGTAACTTCCAAGAGTATATGGACGACTTTGAGGCACACGAGCATATGTGCGGTGGTTATATCTGGGACTTTGTCGACCAGGCAATCCGCAAAAAGACTCCTGAGGGTGACCAGTGGCTTTACGGTACAGACTTTGAGCCTTATGAGCCTGGCAGATATACACATCTTCCAAACACAACTGCTATGACAGGCTCAAATACATATTTCAACGCAAATGGTATTATTACAGCAGACAGAAAACCTCACCCATCATATTTTGAGGTTAAGAAAGTTTACTGTGAAATCAAGGTTAAAGAAAAAGACCTTAGCAAAGGCGAATTCACTCTTATTAACAAGAAACTCTTTACTGACCTTGCTGATTTTGAATTCAAGTGGAGTTTACAGGCAGAGGGCGTAGAAGTACAAAGTGGCGTTGTTGATATTAACTGTGGCCCACAATCACAGGTTGACTTTACAATTCCTTATGACCTTACTACATTGCCTGAAAAAGAGTGTGTACTTATTATTTCTTTCCTTAACAAAGAGGCACATCCTTGGTGCGAAGCAGGTTACGAGCAAGGCTTTGACCAGTTTGTTGTTAAATCAGTTAAACCTGAAGAAAAGACTTATGACGGTAATGTTACATTTGTTAAGAATGGCTCAGTTGTAACTGCACAAGGTGAAGACTTTGCAGTTACAATCAACGGTGGTAAAATTACATCACTTAAATATAAAGACAAAGAATATTTAAGAGCACCTGTTGCACCTAACTATTTCAGAGCAGTTACTGACAACGACCTTTCAAACACAAACTTTGTTCCGTTTATTATTCCGTTCCACCCATATTTTAACTGGCAGAGAGCAACAAACGGTGCAAAGGGTACAGTTAAATCTGCAAGTAAGAACGCGCTTGGTCAGTTGGTAATCAATATTGATTGGAGTGTTCAGTTCTTCTCAGGTGTAACAAGTGTGATTGTAGTAAATCCTGACGGAAGTCTTGAGATTACACATACAGGTACACCAAAAATGTTCAATCTTCTTCGTTTTGGTACAAAGATGGGACTTCTTCGTGAATTTGACCAAGTTAAATGGTATGGTCGTGGCCCACAAGAAACATACTTTGACCGTAAGACTGGTGGTAAGATTACACTTCACGAAAAGAGTGTGGCTGACCTTGAGCATCACTATATGCGACCACAGGAAAACGGCAACCGTACTGATGTAAGATGGGTTGAAATTAGAAATAAAGAAAACCAAGGTCTTCGTTTTGAAGCAATGGGCGAAACACCAATATGTTTCAGCGCATGGCACTACACACAAGACCAACTTCAACTTGCAAAGCATATTCACGAATTACCTCACTATGATATTACAACATTCAATGTTGACTTAAATCAAATCGGTGTTGGTGGCGATATGCCGGGTGACGCACAGGTTCGTGAAAAGTATCAATTGAAACCAAACAAGGTTTATACTTATACATTCAGAATTAAGCCGATTAAATAAGCGCAAAATGAAACGGACAGATTAAAAAATCTG
>CALBKQ010000142.1 GCA_937895645.1 uncultured Clostridia bacterium | reverse complement strand
AGCAATAACTACGCCTTGAATAAGTGTTTTACCGCTGATTTTTTCAAATTCTTCTGTAAGATTAAGAGCGATTCGGAGCTCTGCATTTTTTGATGTTGCTGCAGTAACCTTTGGCTCAGGTAACATTGAAATTGTTGCTTTGCCACTTGCTGCAAGTGTTGCTAACTCGTCGTGTGAAGTTACATATTCAACCTCTACTTTGTCTGCAATACCGCTTTTTTCAAGAAGGAAGTTGAGAATATATTCAGGAGTTGAGCCCTGACCTGTTGCGTAGAGCTTTTTGCCTGCAAGGTCACTGAGTGAGTTGATTGTATTACCATTTTCAAGAATGTAAAGAACACCCTTTGTGTTTACTGAAAGCACCTGAATATTGCCCTGGAGCTTGTTGTAAAGTGTAGCCGCAAGGTTAATAGGACAAGCAGCAATATCGTAAGAGTTGTTAGTCATACCTGCAACAATTTCAGTAGGGTCACTAACAACTGAGAATGTGTAGTCATTCTTTGCTGTTTTGTCGTCCTGACTCTTCATAAGGTTTACCATACCAATACCGGTAGGACCTGCAAGACCTGCAACTCTCATACTAACGCTCTGATAAGGAGCTTCTGTTGATGGTTTGTCTTCATTGTTTGTTGTACCACAAGCTGCAAAAGCAAATATAATTGCGAATACAAGAAGTAATGAAATCACTTTTTTCATTTTAATCATCCTTTAATATATATTTTTTTACCGTCACGGCAGATTTTTCCTTGATTTTCAAGAGTTTCAATAACCCTGTAAAGACTAGCCCTACTTATTTGCAAAACATGGGAAAGTTCTGTCATAGAAACGGATATTTCACATTTGCCATTGTTTATATCAGCGTTTTTCTTGAGATATAGCATAAGTTTTTCTTCTGCACTGGGTTTTGTGTACCCCTCAATCTTTGAGTTGAGGAATCCAATTCTTTCAGAAAGATAACTGATATAGTTAAAAGAAATTGAACTGTCACATTTAATAAGCTCATCAACTCCGGACTTTTCAATAATCACAACTTTAAGGGGAGTGAGTGCTGTGACAGTATTTTCAAATTCATAACTTTGATTATATAAAAACGCTGCGCCAAAAATTTCACCATCTTTAATATGAGAGATAACGGTTTCACCCTTACTTACTCTCGCTTCACCTTTAATGATAATACAAAGAACAGGTGAGTAGCTGTCTTTGGAAAAAACAATATCATTTTTTGAGTACGAAACGGATTTACCATAAGTGTTTAGTACACTTGTTAAAATTTTTTCATCAGCATCTTTGAAAATTCTTGTTTTTTTAAGAAAACTCATAGCACTATTAAGTGTAGATTTAGTCATTTTTAGCACCTTTTTGTCTTATATAATACACTTTTGTGTAAATATAATATCATATCGTTATATTTTTGTCAATATTTATGTTTTACCTTTTTATATGATTTTTTATTGTAAATTTTCCTATATTATGGTAAACTTAATTTATCTATATAAGACGGAGGTCTTTTTATGAAATACATTATTAATCGAGCAAATTTCAGACAATTTGATATTGCTGAAATAAACAAACTTTCCCCACGTGCATACTTTATTCCTTATTCTACAAAGAAAGCACTTTTGGAACAAACAGTACTTACTGAGCGTTATAACAGTACTATGGTGCGTGTGCTTAACGGTGAGTGGGATTTCAAATATTATGAAAAAGATATGCTCATTCCAAGCGAGTTTTATACTGACCGAGTTCAGTTTGACAAGGTAACTGTGCCTTCTACATGGCAAAGGACAGGTTACCGTGAGCCTTGTTATCTTAACACTCGTTACGAATTTGACCCTAAACTTTACCCTGAAATGCCACAGGATGTGCCAATGGGTATTTACAGAAAGTTCATTGATATAAAAGACCTTGATAAAACATACATTATTACATTTATGGGTGTGATTTCATCACTTGATTTGTATGTAAATGGTGAGTTTGTAGGCTATAGCGAGGGTGCTCATAACTCTGCTGAATTTGATATTACAAAATATCTTACTAAAGGTGAAAATGAAATTGTAGCATCAGTCAGCAAATGGTCAACAGGTACTTACTTAGAGTGTCAGGATATGTTCCGTGAAAACGGTATTTTCCGTGATGTTTTACTTTTTGAATATGAAAATACATATCTTTATGATTTCGGTGTTGAAACTGTAAAGAATGGCGATAAATATGATTTGTCAGTTACCTTTGATATTAAAGGTGACCTTAATGGTGCGTCAATTTCTGCTGAACTTTTTGATGGTAAGAAATCTCTTGCAAAAGAAACTGCTGATGCAAGGGCTAAATCAACAATCACATTCTCAAATCTTGATGTAAAAGAATGGAATGCAGAAGAGCCTTACATTTATGACCTTTTAATTACATTCGTTGACGGTAATGGTAAAAAGACTTATGTAAAAAACATTACAGGTTTCAAAACTATTCAAATCAAGGGCAATGTGTTCTATTTCAACGGTATGCCAATTAAATTCAAGGGCGTAAACCATCACGACACAAATATGTATAACGGTTATGTGCTTACAGGTGAAGAAATAAAGGCAGAACTTGAGCTTATGAAGAAGTTTAACATAAATTCTATTCGTACTTCTCATTATCCGCCTGACCCAACTTTACTCACTCTTGCCGATTTAATGGGATTCTATATTATTGATGAAGCCGATATCGAAACTCACGGTGCAGGTGATATTACTGTGCCTTGTGATAATTGCCTTATCAGTGACGACCCTAAATGGGAAAACAGATATGTTGATAGAGTTGCTCGTATGTATTATCGTGACCGTAATCATCCAAGCATTACAATGTGGTCATTGGGTAATGAGGCGTGGGGATATTATTGCCAGGATAAATGCTATGATTATCTTAAAGCACAGGGTTCAAAAATCCCTGTTCATTATGAAAGTGTTATCACTACAAAGCGTTTTGCTTATGATGTTATTTCAGAAATGTATCCAAGTCAGGAAAAAGTTGAAAGTTATGGTGCACAAACTTCAAAAGATAAACGCTATCACGAAAAGCCATATTTTATGTGCGAATATGTTCACGCTATGGGTGTAGGTCCCGGTGGTGTTGAAGAATATTGGGAAAGCATCTATGCTCACGATAACCTTATGGGCGGTTGTGTATGGGAATGGGCTGACCACGCTGTTTATCACGATGGTAGTGACAAATATAAGTTCCAATACACTTACGGTGGCGACCACGGTGAAGAAAAACACGATAGTAACTTCTGCGTTGATGGTATGCTTTACCCCGATAAAACTCCACATACAGGCGCTTATGTAATCAAAGCAGTTTACAGACCTGTAAGAAGTAAACACGTTAGCGGAAAAGTATTTGAATTTACAAACACAAACCGTTTCAAGAATACAAAGTACTTGAATGTTGTATGGACTCAACTTGTAAATGGTGTTGAGGTAAAAACAGGTACACTCGGTCTTGATATTGACCCAATGCAGACAAAGTCTTATGAAATCGATTATGACAAATTTGATTCAGTAGAAGATTGTCATATCAATATTGCATATTTTGATGGTGACCACAGAGTTGCCCTTGAACAGAAAGCAATAAACGATAGTGCTAGATTTTCACCACATACAGTTGGTGTAGGTAGCGTGTCTACAAGCGTTAAAGACAATACCCTTACTGTTGAATTTGAAAATGGCAAGGTTATGTTTGATACAAAAACAGGTGAAATGACCAACTATATTAAAAATGGTTATGAATATCTGAATATTAACCCTGCTGATAACAAAAAAGGCTTTGTACCTAATCTTGTAAGAGCATCACTTGATAATGATTCTTACGGTCAGAAAGGCGGATGGGAGAAAATTAAACTCCATAACGCATCCGTTGTATGTAAATCATTCGACTATGCAGATAAATCAGTATGTGCAAAAATTGGTGCATCTTATGTAATTAAAACAGGATTTAAGACACACTTCCGTGTAAATCTTGTTTATACAGTTTGTGCTGACGGTCTTGTGAATGTTGAGTGTGGACTCTCAAAAGGTATGTTCGGTTGTGATGAACTTCAGCGTTTCGGTGTATCAGTTGAACTTCCATCATCATTTAAGAATATTGAATTTTATGGTAGAGGCTCAGATGAAAAAATGGAAAACATCTGTGACCTTAAAGACCATGCATATATCGGTATCTGGAAAACAACTGTTGAAGATATGCACGAGCCTTATGTTATGCCACAAGATAACGGAAACTGCGGTGGTGTGAAATACCTTAAACTTTCTGACGAATGTGGCAACACATTTACAGTTTACGGTGAGCCAAAGTTTAGTTTCTCTGCTCACAATTATACACAGAAAGCTCTCGATAAGGCAAAGCATCAAGAAGAATTAGAGTATGCAGATACAACATTCCTTTGTATAGATGGTTTTATGCGTGGCACAGGTACAAACACTTGCGGACCTGATACACTACCTAAATACGAAATTAAAACAGATAGGCCGTTGTCATTTAAGTTTGCATTCAAAGGTGAGTAAAATGTTAGAATATAAATGGTTTAACGTGGGAGTTATTGATGACTCCTTTCGTAACTTGCGAATTGAAATTTTTGTGAAAGAACAAGGCGTACCTGAAGAAAATGAATTTGACTCATTTGATTTAGAGGTGCCACATCTTGTAATTTTTTCAGACGGTGAAGCAGTTGCTACTGGTAGATTTATACCTTATGGTGAAAATACCGTTAAAATCGGCAGAATCGCTGTAAAGAAAGATAAAAGAGGAATGGGACTTGGTGAAAAGATAGTCCTTGAACTTTTAAGAAAAGCCAAAGAAGACGGTGCGAAAACTGTTCGTGTTGGCGCTCAGACTCACGCAGTGGGATTTTACAAAAAATGCGGCTTTTCACTTCTTGGTACTCCTGAATATCTTGAAGAAAATATCCCACATTATGACATGATTTTACATTTCGGAGAATAGTTATGGAAATTAACGAACTTTATTATGAAGCACCACCATCAAAATTAAAACTTAAAAGAGCATATTTCAAAGGCTTTGAAAACCTTTGGGAACAAACATCATTACCACTTGGTAATGGTAGCATTGGTATGGGTATAATGGGTGAAGTTAAGAAAGATAAAATCGTTCTTAACCATAAAACACTTTGGGCAGGTGGTCCGTCACCCAGACGACCTGACTATTGTGGTGGTAATATCGTTACACCTGATAAAGACGGTAAACTCCCTCGTGATTATCACAAAGAAATTTATGAAGCATTCTGTAATGGCGATGATAAAACTGCCCATAACCTTTGCGAAAAGCTTGTAGGTATAAGTGATGGCTATGGTGGGTATCGTTGCTGGGGTGAGCTTATTTTCGATTTTGGAAAACTCCGTAACGAGAAAAACTATAACCGTGAACTTAATATGGAAAATGCAACTTGCACAGTGTCTTATGATGCAACTCTTGGTTTTACAAAAAAAGTTCACGATAAGCGCATAACGTTTGTGTCATATCCCGACAAATGCGGTGTAGTTAAAATCACAAGAACAGGTGCACCGCTTAATACTGTAATTTCACTTTCAACTGCACACGGTAACGTTGAATATAAATATAATCAGATTATTCATAAGGGCAAACTTACTGACAATGATTTACAGTTTTGCCTTATTGCAAATGTAGTTACAGATGGTAACACAACTAACAGTTACAACGGTATTTCTGTTGAAAATGCAACTGAAATCACGGTGATTTTTTCAGCGGATACGGACTATATGGATTGTTACCCCAATTACAGAACAGGTGAGGATGCAGAAACCCTTTTTAATAGAGTTAATGAAGTTGTTAGCAATGCAACTCAAAAAGGATTTGACAAGTTGCTAAAGGCTCATATTGACGATTTCTCATCACTTTTTAACAGAGTGTCCCTTGACCTTAACGGTAATGCAGTGGGTCCCGCTGATAAGCTTATTCATAAATATGAGAAATTTGATAGAAGAAGTGCAGAACAACTTCTTTATCAATATGGTCGTTATTTGGCAATTTCTTCAACTCGTGAAACCGATATTTTACCGTCAAATCTTCAAGGTATATGGAATGTGTCCAATGACCCTAAATGGAGTAGTGACTTTCACACTAATGTAAATCTTCAAATGAACTATTGGCCAATTTTCAATGGTAATCTTGCAGAGTGTTCAAAGCCTTTAATCCGTTATATAAAATCAATGGTTGAGCCAGGTCGTGTAACTGCAGAATATTATACAGGTGTAAAGAGCAAAAATGGTGAGCAAAACGGATTTTTATTCCATACACAGTGCACACCATTTGGTTGGACTTGTCCGGGTTGGCAGTTTGACTGGGGTTGGTCACCGGCTGCAATGCCTTGGATTTTACATAATTGCTACGAGCATTATGAGTATACATTAGATAAAGAAACACTTAAAAATGATGTTTATCCAATGCTTAAAGAGTGTGCCGAGTATTTTAGTAAATTGCTTGTAGAACATAATGGCAGACTTGTAACATATCCTTGTTACTCGCCTGAACACGGACCTCGCACAATGGGTAATACTTATGAACAAGCACTACTCTGGCAACTTTATGACGATGCTTCAAAAAGTGCAACTGCTTTGGGTGTTGATAATGAGCTGGTTACAAAATGGCAGGATATCCAGAGCAAACTTAAAGTTTATGAAATAGGTGACGACAGTCAGATTAAAGAGTGGTATCATGAAACCAAACTTGGTGAAATCGGTGAAACACACCATCGTCATATGTCACATCTTTTAGGATTGTTCCCTTGTAATGTAATGAACAAGTTTGCAAATCCCGAACTTATCGATGCAGCGGTTGTTTCAATGAATTACCGAACAGATAAAAGTACTGGCTGGTCTATGGGACAAAAAATCAATACATGGGCTCGTGTTGGTGATGGTGACAGAGTTCTTAAAATTATTGGCGATTTGTTCAAAAATGGTATTTATCCTAATTTCTTTGATTATCATCCACCATTTCAGATTGATGGTAACTTCGGTTTCACATCCGGTGTCAATGAAATGTTAATGCAAAGTCATTGTGGATTTATTGAACTTCTTCCTGCACTTCCAACTGATTGGCGTAAAGGTAGCATTAAGGGTCTTGTAGCCCGTGGTAATTTTACAATTAATATTGAGTGGAATGATGGAAAACTTACGAAAGCAGAAATAACATCAAATATGGGTGGCATTTGCAAAATCTATTATGCTAAGTCAGAATATATAGTTAAAAACATTTGCGAAAGCCAGAATCACTTTGCTGAATTCGAAACAGAAAAAGGTAAAACATACATAATAACAATGAAATAAAATGTAAAAATAAAGCCGACTCATTTGAGTCGGCTTTTAATATTGTGTTTAATTATTTATTTTTCTTTGCAGCCTTTTTAGCAGCTTTTTCAGCCTTTAACTGTGCAGCATAAGCTTCAGCTTCTTCTTTTTCTTTAAGAGCTTTTGCATCTGCTTCAGCCATAGCCTGTTCATAACGAGCCTTTGATTCTTCATACATTTCTGCGATTTCGTCAAAGTGCTTGTAGTTTTCTTCTTGTTTAACAAGTTTTTCAGCGTCAAGATAAGGCTTTGCAGCACGAGCAAAGTATGCGTGTCTGTCCATTTCTGTTTTTGAAGCTTTGTGAATTTCTTTTTTCTTTGCTTCATAAGCTTTTATGTCTGCTTTAATTTCTTTAGCAGTACCATCTTTTGCTTTCTTTGCGTCTCTAAGAGCAAGGTAAAGCTCTTTAAGCTTAGCATCGCATTCATCTTCAGCGTCAAAAAGTTCTTCAAGTTTTGCAAAGTCAGGTTTAACAAGGTCTTCGTTTGCAAAGTATTTGTTAAGTGCCTTATATGCAGACTTCTTATTTCTTGCAACTTCAATAGCAAACTTTCTGATATCTTTTTCTTCCTGAGTGCCCTTTGGCATTGCTTTTGCAGCCGCATATTCAGCGCTGATTTCATCAATGCTCATAAGTTTAAGACCCTGAAGTCCTGAATCATAAATACCTTTCTGAACATTGTACTGATACTTGAATACATCGTTTGAGAATTTATCAAGCTCTTCGCAAACAAACTTAGAAATTTCAATTTCTTCGTTAAATTCAACATCTGCCTTATATGCCTTTTTAGCGGCTTTCTTTTCAGCTTTATCTTTGATTGATTTGTAAGCTTTTTCAAGAACTCTTGGCTCTTGTGTTGCCATTTCTCTTGCGTTACGGATAATATCAATACCCTCAATAAGTTGAGCGTCATTTGTGATACCGTTACCATAGTCTTCAAAGAGTGCACGGACTTTAAGAACACGAATAACTGATTTTTGTTTTCTTTCATTAAAGTCATACCAGAAGAATGGAATAACATTCATAAATGCACCAACAGCCGCAATAATAATAAGTGCATGAACAAGAGGAAGGAAAATATCTAAATCATACAATGCTGAGTATGGGTTAGCATAGTTATTCTGACCTGCTTCAAATTGTTCTGCAAGAATCTGACCAACTGTTTTACCATCACCAAGAACACGGTTAAGTACCTCAGGATTTTTTGTAACAATAGCTGCTTTTTCAGCAGTAATACCACCTTTTTCGTAGATAACAGGAAGAACAGCAGAAGTACCAAGAGTAATAATAGTACCGATTGTAGCAACAGCTGAGAACATACCGTCAATTCTTTCACCTGTCTGGTACTGTTGATAGTCACGGATGTCTGCTTGAATTGTTGGGTTAAGAATGTGAGCAAATGAACCCATCAACGCGTTGAGATAGAGACATCCCATAACAAGCCAGATTGTAAGGTTGTTGATTTCCTGTGTGAACGGAAGCATCATAAGAATAAACACAACGTTCATAAGGTTTGTAACAACAAGAACAGCTTTTTTACCCCATTTTCTGATGCAGAAAGGAGCGGCAATCATACCCCAAAGGGAAGCATTACCATAAAGTGTAACAACGAGACCGTAAACGTTACCGTTACAAGCACCACCATAGTTGTAAAGCCAGTTAAGAATGTTTGCATAAGCTGACTCAAGGAATCCAATCCAACCTGCAAGTGAAATAATCCAGAAATACTTATTCTTTGCAACAGCGCGAAGAGCGTCAGTAAATTTAATCTGAACTACATGAGTTCTTGCCTGAACAATTTTTTCTTCTGTATATTTATAAACAACAATACAAAGAAGAACGCCTAAAACAGCAAGAATAGGGTAGAGGAATCTGTAAACACGAATATCTGTTGTGTTTGTATGGAAAAGATTACGAGCAATAATTGGTGTGAAAAGGTTTACAACAGTAGGAGCGAATGAATAAACAACGCTCTTGATTGACGCAACGTCAGCTCTTTCCTGTGTATTAGGAGAAAGAACGTGAATAAGGTTTTCATATCCGTCATAGAAGAAATAGTAAATGAAGTTCAAAAGAATGTTAAGAATAAGAATTATTGCACATTTAGCAACATAGTCTTTTTCTCTGCCGAATATCACACCTTCACCAACAATAAGACTTAACTTATCGTAAGGGAACCATACTATTAAGTTACAAATAATAGCTGAAGGAATAGCCATTCTTACTATGTATGGACGATATTTACCTGCTTTGTTTCTTGTGTTATCGATAATTGTCGCACGAAGTCCTGTGAAAGGAATGTTGATGAGAATTGCGATAACATAGAGTAAATACATATCTGTTGCACCAACACCAAGTGTTGAAGAAATCAGAGTATTACCCATAGATAAGAGACATGCATTACCTAATGTGATAATCATGTATGCACCGATACCACCGCCTGAGTAAGCAGCGATTTCACGGTAAGGCATATATCTGCCTTTAGGTGGTGTTTTCCAATGGGTTTTGACCATGTCAACACCGTTTTTTACGGTTTGAGATAAACTCATATTATGCACTCCTTATATAATGTTTTACATACCTTGCTATTGTAACATATTTTTGTTTGGTCTTCAATCGAAAAACAAAATTTTAACAAAAAATGAACACAAAAAAACGATTTTCGTTAAAATCTACCAAATTCAACAAATTACAACTGTGCAACTTGCTAAACGGTAAAAAATATATAAATATAAGAAAAATACCGATATTTTCTTTATTTTTCTATTGACAAATAAGGATTTAGGGGTGATAATAAACAAGTAACAAACCTATTCGGTAGGTAAGGCTACCACAGGGATACGGATTACTGCCGCGAAATGGTGGAGACACTATTAGCAGGTCAGCAGGTCATATCGAAAAACAAGGTATGATTTAATGTAATTTCATCGCCCTGCGAAGCTAAAGCTTGAACGAATTGTGTAGTATTTTTGACTGCATTTTTGCGTTTAGGCTAAAATGTGGTCTTTTTTATTTGCAGTATTAATATTTCAAGAAAAGGAGTGAAAATTGTGGACACATACCGAAGTACAACCTCGAAACCTCCGAGTATCATGGCGGAACAGGTAACTGTCCGCAATTCGTAACTACTCGCCGAGTTTCACAAATATTACCCTGAAGTAAGGAGTTGTGAAAATGGAAATCTATGAACTTTTAACTGAACTCTTGCGCAATAAAAAATGGCAAGAATTAAAAGAAATGCTTACAGAAATGAATGAGCAGGATATCGCTGAGCTTTTTATGGAACTTGAAGAACGCGACCTTACACTCATTTATCGTCTTTTGCCAAAAGAGTTAGCAGCTGAAGTTTTTGTTAATATGGAGCCTGAATATCAGGAATTGCTTATCCGAGCATTCAGTGATACGGAGCTCCGTGAAGTCCTTGATGAACTTTATGTTGATGACGCTGTTGACCTTATTGAAGAAATGCCAGCATCCCTTGTTAAGCGTATTCTTCGTCATACTGACCCTGATACAAGAAAGTCAATTAACGAGATTCTTCGTTACCCTGAAGATTCTGCAGGTAGTCTTATGACTATTGAGTATGTGGACTTAAAACGCTCAATGACTGTCGCTGATGCCTTTACTCGAATCCGCAGAACAGGTGTTGATAAAGAAACAATCTATACTTGCTACGCAACTGACAGTAAACGAAAACTTAAAGGTTATGTAACAGTTAAAGATTTGCTTCTTGCAGATGAAAACGCAACAATCCGTGAAATTATGGACGATAATGTTATCTCCGTAAATACTCACGAAGATAAAGAAGTTGTTGCAGACCTTTTCCAGAAATATGACCTTGTTGTTCTTCCTGTAGTTGACCGTGAAAATCGTCTTGTTGGTATTATTACAGTCGATGACGCTATTGACGTTTTGCAGGAAGAAATTACAGAAGATATGGAATTGATGGCAGGTATTACACCTACTGATAAACCCTATCTTAAAATGGGTGTTTTTGAAAACTTCAAAAAGCGTATTCCTTGGCTTATGCTTTTGATGGTTTCAGCAACATTTACGGAAAAGATTATTACACACTTTGAGGGTGCACTTACTGCTTGTGTAGCACTTACAGCATTTATTCCAATGCTTACAGGTACTTGTGGTAACTGTGGTAATCAGTCATCTTCAACTATTATCCGTGGTCTTTCACTTGGTGAAATCGAGTTTAGAGATACATTAAAAGTTGTGCTTAAAGAATTCTTGATTGCTCTTGTCTGCGGTATAGCACTTGCAATTGTCAATTTTATAAAACTTATGATTTTTGATGATATTGGTTGGCAAGTGGCACTTGTAGTAAGCGTTACAATGATTGCAGCAGTTGTTTTTGCAAAGGTGGTCGGCTCAATTCTTCCGGTAATTGCAAAGAAAATCGGCTTTGACCCGGCTGTAATGTCAAGTCCGTTTATCTCAACAATAGTTGACGCAGTAACACTTTTAATCTATTTTGCAATTGCAAGTTCAGTTTTGAATTTATAATAAAAAGCAGGGGAAACCCTGCTTTTTCTATTTATTTCCATCACACCTTAATTGACTTTTATCACTAATTATTGTATTATATTTGTATATTATTACTATGGGTGATTGATATGAGAAGAATCTCTAAAATCATGGCAAATTTAACTGCCTTTATAATACTTGTTTCAATGTTTGTACTCCCTGCAAGCGCCGCAAATGTAAACTATTCAGTTACAAGCGCAAGTGGGCAAAAAGGTGATACCGTTACAGTAACAGTTAAAGTTTCAAGTAGTATCGGTGTAACATCTGCAATACTTAATGTTAATTTTGACAGTTCAAAACTTCAATATGTAAGCGGTACAAGTGGCAGTATGTTTACAACTTGCACAGTGAAAGCAGTAAGTAGTTCAAGTGTAAAATGTACCGGTATGACAATGGGTGATAGTAGTGCTAAAAAGAGCGGTACATTCGCAACACTCAAATTCAAAATCCTTGCAGATTCAGGTAGTGTTAGTCTCACAGTTTCACCTTCAGGTTCAGCAGGTGACCATTGTGGTGTAGGTACTCCGCCTGTACGCTTAACTCCTACAACATCAAATGGTAAAATCACAATCACCAAAGCCGTTACAGGCATTTCACTTAATAAAACAAACGTAACACTTAAAAAAGGTGAAACTGCAAATCTTACTGCAACAGTAACACCAAGTGACGCAACAAATAAAACTGTTACTTATACAACATCCAATTCTAAAGTTGCCAAGGTTTCAAGTAGTGGTAAAATCACAGCAGTTGGTGGTGGCACTGCAACAATTACTGCAAAAGCGGGAACAAAAAGTGCAACCTGTAAAGTAACAGTAAATGTGGCACAAACAGGCATTGCAGTTTCAGGTAATGCTTCAAAAACAGTAGCCCAAGGCTCAACATTAAGCCTTAAAGTAGCAAAAGTTCCATCAGACGCAACTGATAATTTTTCAACCACATGGACTTCTGCAGATACAAGTATTGCAACAGTCTCTTCAAAAGGTGTTGTAACAGGCGTGAACTTGGGTACAACTACAATTACTGCAAAACAGAATGGCTGGGCTGTTACTTATAAAATCACAGTTACAGAAAAGTCAACAGAAAGCTCTACTGAAGAGTCATCAACTGAGGAAAGTACAACAGAGTCAACAACTGAGAGTACAACTGAATCAACAACTCTACCTACAACAACCGAGCCTGTAACAGAGCCTAATAAAAAAGATAATTTCTTCCAGACTGTCTGGGCAGAAATCAACGACGAAAATAATAAAGTAACAAAGCTTTATCATTATGCAGTTATGGTTATGGTTGCAGTTATTGTTGCGGCTATTGCATCAACAGTTACATACCTTGTAACTTCAGGTTATTATAAGGGAAAACTTAAAAAGAAAGAAAGCGAAAAAGAATAATAGGGGTATATTATGTTAAATATAGGATGTCATTTGTCATCATCAAAGGGATTTTACAATATGGGTGTTGAGGCATTGTCAATAGATGCCAATACATTTCAGTTCTTTACACGCAACCCAAGAGGTGGCAGTGCAAAAGAAATTGACCCAGCAGATGCAAAAAAACTTAATGATTTAATGAAAGAAAAAAGATTTGCAAAAATCCTTGCCCACGCACCTTATACGCTTAACCCTTGTGCTGAAAAAACTTATGTGCGTGAATTTGCATATAACACAATGCTTGACGACTTAAAGCGTATGGAGTTTGTGCCCAATAATATGTATAATTTTCATCCAGGTAGTCATGTGGGACAGGGTACAGAAATGGGTATTGACTTGATTTCAAAACTTCTCAACTCAATATTGTGGAAAGAACAAACTACAACTGTACTTCTTGAAACAATGGCAGGTAAGGGTAGTGAAGTTGGTGGTAAGTTTGAAGAATTGCGCGAGATTATTGACCGTGTAGAACTTGATGAAAAAATGGGCGTGTGCCTCGATACTTGCCATGTTCATGACGGTGGTTATGATATTGTAAATGACCTTGACGGAGTGCTTACACAGTTTGATAAGATTATAGGTCTTGACCGACTTAAAGCAATCCATATTAACGATAGCAAAAATCCATTTGCAAGTCATAAAGACAGACATGAAAAAATTGGCGAAGGCTCAATAGGGACAGAAGCATGCAGTCGAATTATAAATCATCCTGCACTTCGTGATTTGCCATTTTTCCTTGAAACTCCCAATGAACTCGACGGTTACGCCCGCGAAATTGCATTGTTAAAATCTCTCTATAAGTGATAATTTTTGTAGTGGCGGGTCTTAAGTGCCCGCCCGAATTTTTATATTTAGAGGTGAGCGAATGAGAAAGGTAATGCATAGATTAACAACTGTTTTTGCTGTAATTACAATAACAAGTATAGTTTTATACAAATTTACTGAAAGCGTTTTAGTTTATTCGTTAGGGGTTACTTTCTTTACTTTTCTTTACCATTTTGTAATGAGATTGCTTGTTGGACTTTTTTGTGATAATTTTGTTAACCCAAATCCTGAATCAAAGTGGTTTAACCAAAAACCTTTTGAGAAGAAGTTATATAAATTTCTAAAAGTCAAGAAATGGAAAGAGCATATACCTACATATTATCCTGAAGCATTTGATATTGAGAAAAATACACTTGAACAAATAGAAAAATCAATGTGTGGAGCAGAAGTTGTTCATGAAATAATAATGGTTTTAAGCTTTATACCGCTTTTATTTGCCATTCCTTTCGGAGTTTTTTCAGTGTTTTTTATAACATCTGTCATAGCGTCGTTAGTTGACTCCGTTTTTGTAATTGTGCAAAGGTATAATCGCCCTAGAATAATCAAATTAATCAGACATAAAAATAACAGTTGTAAGAATTGAATCTTACAACTGCTTTTTTATACCATATTTTACTTTTCAAATCCAAAACCATCAATAATCTTTGTGATTTCATGTTCGGCAACCTCAAAAAGACGCTGACCTAAATTTGTGTAGTAAGCATCTTCTTTTTCGCCACAAAGCATTGCAAACGAAACGCCGATATTCTTTGAAATATCAATAGCCTTTCTAACTGCGAGGTAATAGAAACTGTATTCTGCAGCGTCATCAAGTCTGTCATAAAACTGAGCCGCTTTCTTACTGATTGTATCGTACATAGCATTAATTGCTGTGTTTGATAAAACCGTTGCAGGTAAAAGATGATTTATACAGTATTCAGCGGTAAATATAAGCAACACTTTAATCTGATACATATCATCTTCATCACGCTTGATTTTACCAACTTCATTTTCAAGGTCAGAAAGTAAGTGTGGCTCATCAATAAAAATTTCAGCAAGGTGTTTACCCAATTGCTTTGCTCTTAATATATTACCATTTGTTCTGTGTTTCTGCATTTCTGCAATAACTGAAACTTCGTCGTTAGATTCAGCCTGTTCACCATTATCATTAAAGATTTTAATATCGCTATCGTCAAAAAGCATTGTTAAACCTCCTTACCATATTATATACAAATTTTTATTCAGCTGACTGCTGTGCTAATTTTTTCTGTAACCTTTTTTGTTTTGATTTATATGTGAGAAGTGCGTGAAGACAGTCATCAGGAGTACTGTAGTCACCCAAAGAAACTCTATATTCATTATACAGACCATGGAAATCACTACCACCTGTCATTAAGAGTTTATTCTTTGTTGCAAACTTTTTAAGTTCTGCCTGCTCATCTTCATTTGCACTTGGGTGAATTACTTCAATACCGTCAATACCATATTCAATGTAATCTTTAAGGAAATCTACGCAACCACTCTTAACGGGGTGGGCAAGTACTGCAATACCACCGGCTGTATGAATAGCGTCAATTACATCCTTAACATTTTCATATTTAGGAACAACAAGAATATTATTATCACTTTCTTTAGTAAATAACTCTTTATAAAGTTCACCGTTAAATGAATCGGCATAACCACACTCAATAAGAGCCTGCATAATGTGTTTTTTATAAAGATTAGTTGAGCCTGTTGCACATTTCATAATAAATTCAGTAGAAATAGGGAAACGTTTTGCAGTCTGGAGCATCATAAAATGACCTGCTTTTTTACGAGCAAGTGAGTTTCTTTTGCAAAGTCCTTCAAGCATATCGGGTGAGTCAGGTAAATAGCAAAGAATATGAACATTTTTTTCGTTCTTTTCGTCAGTTGCTGAAAGCTCAACGCCAGGAATAACCTGAATACCGTGACGTGCACCAATTATTTTTCCTCTGACTGTACCTGCAAGACAATCGTGGTCTGTAATTGCAATAGTTTCAAGACCTTTTTTCTTTGCAAAATTAATAAGGTCCTCAATGCCTAATGTACCATCAGATAACCTTGTGTGACAATGTAAATCTCCGCTCAAAACAATAACCTCCAAAATATGTGCTAAAAAAGGTAAAAATCCCCTCAATATATAACACCATTATATACTTTTTCTGGTAAAAAATCAAGAAGAAAAGTAAAATTTGTTAAAAAATAACTAAATGCGCTTGTTTTTTTGTGGGATTAGTAAAAATATAAATGTAAATTTTGTACTGTTGCACAAATGTTTTTATAGATACAATTAAATAAACTCCAACTTGCCAATACAACTAAAAAGAGACAACACATTGTGCTGCCTCTTCTAGATTATTTAAGATATTTACCGTATTTCACCTGATTTACAATAAATCCAATCAATAACAGTAAAAGAATAGGGATAAAGAAAGTAATAATGAAAAGTATTGCAATAATTATAATTGGTAAACCTTTTTTACTGTCTTTAACTGTGTCAGGCTTTGTGGGTTTTGGTGGCTGAGGACCAACCTCATCACCCTCATAAACAGGCATAATCGGAATAATCGCGTCATAAGACGGAATGCCATCGTTATAAAGAAGTGGTTCAATAATTCCACGTACGGTGTCAGAAACCTTAACAAGTTTTTTTAGTGGAATATGTAACACCTTAATTATTGAATCAATAATGTTAATAAGACCTATTGCAATCTTATATTCATTATCTTCAGGTGTGTAAAGATTTTTACCGCCAAAAAGATTAAGA
>CALBKQ010000141.1 GCA_937895645.1 uncultured Clostridia bacterium | reverse complement strand
CTTTAAGTTTGCTGAAGCTTTGGACGCAGCCGATAAAGTTGTTACATTCAAACACGTTGTTAAAACTTATGCTCGTCGTAACGGACTTCACGCAACATTTATGCCAAAACCACTTTACGGTGCAGCAGGTAACGGTATGCACACAAACCTTTCACTTATGAAAGACGGCAAAAATGCTTTCTATGACCCTGATGATAAGTACGGTTTAAGTGAAACTGCATATCAGTTTATTGCAGGTGTTCTTCATCATGTAAAAGCAATTACTTGCGTTGCAAATCCACTTGTAAACTCATATAAGAGATTAGTTCCTGGCTTTGAAGCGCCTGTTTACATTTCATGGTCTGCATCAAATCGCTCAGCACTTATAAGAGTTCCGGCAGCAAGAGGTATGGCAACTCGTGTTGAACTTCGTTCATCAGACCCATCTTGCAACCCATATCTTGAAATGGCGCTTTGTATTGCAGCAGGTCTTGATGGTATTAAAAAGGGTATGAAAGCACCTGAAGGTATTACAACAAATATCTATGATATGACCAGTGAAGAAAGAAAAGCAAATGGTATTGAAAATCTTCCAAGTACATTGCAAGAAGCAACAAGAGAGTTCGAAAAAAGTGATTTTGTAAAAGAAGTTCTTGGTGAACACATCTTCTCAAAATACCTTGCAGGTAAAAAACAAGAGTGGGAAAGTTACACCACAAGAATTACTCAGTGGGAAATCGAAGAATACCTTACAAAATATTAAAAACATAAACGGTGAAGATGCATCTTCACCGTTTTTTATAACAAATAATTTAATTTTTCTCTTATCATTTTGTGTGAAATAAAAAAATTGTAAAAAATTAAAAAAACTTGAAAAAAACACTTGACGAAAAGAGTTTGTTATGATATTATATTCAAGCGTTGAGACGCTGGTGTAGCTCAGTTGGTAGAGCAGCTGATTTGTAATCAGCAGGTCGGGGGTTCGAGTCCGTCCACCAGCTCCATTTTTTTGTAAATTTAATATGGGTAGGTTCCCGAGTGGCCAAAGGGAGCAGACTGTAAATCTGCCGTCGACGACTTCGGTGGTTCGAATCCACCCCTGCCCACCAAAATTAAGAGTACTTCTTTTGAAGTACTCTTAATTTTTTTGTCTGTAAAATAGGGTGGTGGATTCGAAAGCACGTTAAGAAAATGTGCCAGTGGCACATTTTTAGGGCGTGGATTTGCAAGAAGTTCCGTATTATTACAACTATCAAGCGAGTCGCATACAACAAATTGCAAGTCATAACCCCTGCCCCCCAAGAATAAGAGTTTTCCATTAGAAAGACTCTTATTTTTATTTAGGATTTATGGGAATCATTTTTAGACTTTTTTATTGAATGCAAGGGCGAATATATGTGTTGACAAAAAGATTAATCTCTGTTAAATTATTAATTATAAATTATATAAGAGGTGTTATTTATGGCAAAAACTGTTCAGGACATTCTTGATATCATCAAAGAAAAAAATATCCGTATGGTAGACTTCAAAATGGTTGATATCAATGGTCAGTACCGTCATGTTACTATTCCGGCTGAAAACTTTTCAGAAGACACAATGAAAAGTGGTATCGGTTTTGATGCTTCAAATTACGGTTATGCCGTTGTTGAAAAAAGTGATATGGTGTTCATTCCAGACCCTGACACTGCAACAATCGACCCATTCTGCGATATCCCAACTCTTTCAATGACTGGTAACGCAATGATTATTGATACTCCAGAAAATCGTCCACTTGCTCAGTATCCAAGAAATATTATCAAAGCAGCAGTTGAGTATATGAAAAACACAGGCGTTGCTGATGAAATGAAGATTTTACCTGAGTTTGAGTTCTATCTTTTTGATGATGTTACATGGAATGTTGAAGGAAGATATATTGGTGCTACTGTAGATGCAAAGCAGTCATATTGGAATTCTGATGTTGAAGGCCGTGGCGTAATTGTTCCTAAACAGAAAAACTACCATATTGCAAAGCCATTTGATATCTCTTACGAATGCCGTAGTGAAATGTGTATGCTTATGAAAGAAGCAGGCATTGAAATCAATTATCACCACCCTGAAGTTGCAGCATCAGGCCAGTTTGAAATTGAACCACAGCTTGGTGAAGTTGTTCATATGGCAGATGCTACTATGATGATTAAATATATCATTCACAACACAGCACTTAAATATGGTAAGAGTGCTACATTTATGCCAAAACCTATCTATGGTGAGGCAGGTAGTGGCATGCACGTCCATATGATTCTCTTTAAGGATGGACAACCTGTATTCTCTGACGATAACGGTTATTCACACTTAAGCGAAACAGCACATTACTTTATCGGTGGTCTTCTTAAACATATCGGTTCATTGTGTGCTATCACAAACCCAAGCACAAACTCATTCAAACGTCTTGTGCCTGGTTTTGAAGCACCTGTAACTGTTGGTTATGCAACATCTAACAGAAGTGCAGTTATCCGTATTCCAGCTTATGCAAAGAGCCCTGATAAACGTCGTTTTGAACTTCGTAACCCTGACGCTACATGTAACCCATATTTCTGCTATGCAGCAATCCTTATGGCAGGTCTTGACGGTATCAAGAATAAAATTGACCCACACGCAAACGGTTGGGGCCCATATGATATGAACCTCTATAATCTTCCAGAAGAAGAAAAAGCAAAACTTCAGGGACTTCCTGTATCTCTTGATGAGGCTCTTGATTGTCTTGAAAAAGACTACGAATACCTTACAGAAGGTGGAGTATTCCCTAAAGAACTTCTTGACAATTTTATTAAAACAAAACGTGCTGAGGTAAGACAACTTGCTGCTATTCCTCATCCAGCAGAGTTTGATAAATACTATAACCTTTAATTAACAAAAAGTATTCCAATTGGAATGCTTTTTCTATTGCATTTTATTGTTTGCTATACTAAAATATTATTATATTAGATTTTGGTAATAGGTGGTATTTTATGAAAATCTCTACTGAAATAGATTCAATCGCATTACATATTGGTGAAGAAAAAGCAGTTGAACTTGTAGCCAAAACAGGTTTTGATGCTTGGGATTTCTCGCTTTTTCAGATGTGCGAAAAGCGAAACGGTGTATTAGTCCCAACAAGCCACCCTACAGCACAAAGCGAATATCTTGATTTTGCACGAAAACTCAAACAAATCGGTCTTGATAACGGCATTATCTGTAATCAAGGTCACGCCCCGTTCCCAAGTAATCCCAAAAGTGCTGATTACCTTAAACGTGCCATTGAGTGTGTTGCAGAGGCAGGGGGTAGCATTTGCATAATTCACCCTATGAATAACGGCACACCAAAAGAAAATGCGGAAATGTATTTTGAGCTCTTGCCCTTTGCAAAAGAACATAATGTAAAAATTGCAACCGAAAATATGTGGAATTGGAAAAAATTTCATAGACATTCTTCCTTTGCAGCCTGCGCTACACCCGAAAGTTTTAACGCTCACCTTGATGCAGTAAATGACGATTATCTTGTTGCTTGTCTTGATATAGGTCATGCCGAAATGAAAGGTAGTAATACCACAGCAGTTGAAATGGTCAAAGCATTAGGTAGTCGCCTTAAAGCCTTGCATATTCACGATAATGATAAACTTCACGATTCTCATCAAATTCCATTTTCAATGAATATTGACTTTGTGCCAATCGTCAAAGCGCTAAAAGAAATAGGCTATGACGGATATTTCACTCTTGAAGCAAGTTATTATATTGAAAATCTCAAAAATCCAGACATTCCCGAATGTGTAAAAAATCTTAAAAACTCTGCACGAAAACTTGCAGATATGTATGAAAATATTTAACAAAGGAGAGTGTTTTATGAAATGTCCTTATTGTAATAATGAAATGGAAAGTGGCTATATAGGTCAAAGTGAGTTGTTTGTACCGATTACTTGGGTTTCAGATAATGTAAAAGAAGATGTAATTTTGCCTATACACAAAACAATCAAATTAACTGCAACTTTCAAAGGTGGAAAAATAACAACGTATCATTGTGATAATTGTAAGAAATTCATAATTGACGAAAATGATGTTGAAAAATAAAAACTAACGACCTTGTATTTTGCAAGGTCGTTAGTTTTTGCTATTAAATTACTTTAATATTTCGCCAACATTATCAAGAATATATTTAGGTCTATACGGGAATTTATCAATATCTTCCATAGATGTAACACCTGAAAGTACAAGCACAGTGTCAACATTTGACTCGATACCTGCAATAATGTCTGTGTCCATTCTGTCACCAATAAATGCAATCTCTTCACTATGGCAATCAAGCTTGCGAAGTCCGTGACGAAGCATAAGGGGATTTGGTTTGCCAACAAAATATGCTTTTTTACCTGTTGCGATTTCAATAGGGGCTATAAGTGAGCCTGTTGCAGGCATAAGTCCCTTTTCAGTAGGTCCTGTAATATCAGGGTTTGTGCCTATAAGTTTTGCACCTTT